>JACRAL010000061.1 GCA_016213435.1 Bacteroidota bacterium | reverse complement strand
CTGGCGGGAATCATCACATTAGTGTTTGCGTTTAGATTCTATCGCCTAAGAACAGATAAGGCAGCCGTCAGGTTAATGCTTTGCTGTTTCGCTTACTTGCCGATTGTGTTAATTATTCTTGTAACTGAAAAGTTTCTATGAGAAGATATATCTTTCTGCTTGTTGTGCTATTTGCTACAGTCCCCTTTATTGCCGATGCCTGTCCTTTATGCCAAGGCGGTGGTGGTTATTCACAAGCAACACTTGCTTCTTACAAAATTATTACCGGATTTCTTGCGTCTCTTCCTATGATAATGGGAGGAGGAATTTTCTGGTGGATCCACAAGAAAAAGAAAAATCTGGAGAAAACTTATTATTCTGATGCATTGCAAAAACCAAAGAGCGATCGGCAGATAAATTAAGGAAAGATTGGTTTCAACTTCCACATCCTCAACTCTTTGTTAAAAAAACTGCTCTAAGAAGAATCTTCCTGCCATATTATATTATTCTACTTCACTTTAAATATGATATAGTTTACAGTTGAAGATGATTGCATTTAGCTTGTGAAACAACCTGCTGCTGGATGCTTTATCAAAAAATATTTCCATGATTTACTTAATAAGCAAAAGAAAAATTATCATACATTTGCGAATTATGATTTTCATCATATATTAATATGAGAAAAATCATTTTAATTTAATTAATTTACACTCCAATTCCAGTGTTTACAGAAATAAGAATCATTTATTCGCTCAATCTATTGTCCTTCAGCAATACAATAGGAAATACAATAGGAATACTCAACTTAGACAAAATGAATAATTGGAATACCGAGCATTCCCATCACCTTTTGTTTGCACGCTATGTTTTTTTATGATTGCCAAAACCCTCACGCATATTAATACAATCTTAAGTAACGGACATGCCCGTTCTCAAAATAAAACAGAAACTAAGATTCCATCTGAAAAAATCCTGTTATGGATTGTATTAGCAAGTATCATCATGTTATTTTCCGGACTCACGAGTGCCTATGTAGTCCGACAAAGCGCAGGCAACTGGGTACATTTTAAGCTGCCCATATTATTCTCATTCAGCACTTCCATTATTTTATTGAGTAGTTTATCTATGAATTGGGCGGTATCATCGGCAAACAAAAACAACAGCACCAACACTAAAAATGCTTTATTGCTAACCCTCGTTCTTGGATTTGGCTTTGTAGTAGTTCAATATTTAGGATGGAAAAGTTTAACAGAACAAGGAATTTTTTTAATTGGGAATCCTTCCGGATCTTTTTTGTACGTCCTCACAGGATTGCACGTTATTCATATTCTTGCAGGTTTAATTGCGCTATGTGTTGTGACTGTTCAATCTTTTTCAAAAACCTATAACGACAAATTCCTGCTTAGCATAAAACTTTGCTCAACCTACTGGCATTTTGTAGATGGTTTATGGATTTATTTATTCTTGTTCTTATTGCTTGTTAGATAAAACTTAATTAATCAAATAGTAACACTAACTATTATTATGAATACAGAAAAAACAACCCTTTGGGATGGCGGAAAATCACCCTTCTCTGTTGCGTGGGGGAAATTATACATGTGGATTTTTCTATTGTCAGACGCATTTACATTTTCCAGCTTACTGATTTCGTACGGTGTGCTCCGGCACAAGTATGCGGAAGTGTGGCCCAAAGCTTCTGATGTTTTTGGTCATTTTCCATTTTTTGGCGAACAACACATTCCGCTGGCGTATGTAGGATTAATGACGTTCATTCTTATTTTAAGCAGCGTAACCATGGTACTTGCGGTGGAGGCATCTCATCGTAAATCAAAAAAAGAAATTCTTATTTGGCTCTCGCTCACTATTGTAGGAGGGTTTTTCTTCATCGGCTCGCAAGCTTGGGAATGGACACATTTCATTATTGGAAGTGAAGAAGGTGCAATTCACTTAACAAAAACACCGGATAATAAATTCAATGGAATGATTGCTCACTGGGCGAATCCCGAAAAGACAGCAATTCTTTTGCCCGATGGCTCTCCGCTAACGCCTCAACAATCGGCACCCTACATTGCCAACGCAGAAGAAGTTACAGGAGCAAATCTGGAAGTAAACGAATATGGTCCACCTATGTTTGGAGATTATTTTTTCGGAGTAACAGGATTCCATGGCTTTCACGTATTCAGTGGAATAGTCATCAATATTATTGTTCTCATTCTTGTTTGGAACGGAGCGTTCAACAAAAAAGGAAATTATGGGATCATTGAGAACATTGGTCTTTACTGGCACTTTGTAGATCTTGTATGGGTATTTGTATTTACTTGCTTCTACTTAGTATAATAATTATCAAAAATCTATCAGCAAATAAAAATTATCTAATTATGGAAACCAATCAAGCAACACACGATGATGCACATAGCCACAATGTAGGACCTTCTGCGAGAAAACGTTTGTGGAATGTTTTCTGGCTCCTTCTTGTTATCACGTTGGTGGAAGTGGGTCTTGCATTTACGCCCTTAAACAAAGACTTGCTCATTGCGCTTTTCTTTGGATTCACCCTTGTTAAGGCATACTATATTGTAGCCTACTTCATGCACCTTAAAACCGAAACAAAAGAAATGGGATGGATGCTGATCGGTCCATTCATTTTCATTATCTATTTTATTATTCTAATGCTTTATCAAGGAGTAGCATTGCATCATGATTTTTTTGGATTTTAATTATTGGTTTGAAAAATGTTTATGAAAAAAAATAATTTTTTAAAAATCTTTACTGTTCTCAGTATCATTATTGTTCCTTCAATAGCGTATTATATTATCACGCCCAAACATCCGTCTTTTATTCACCTTCCTATTTACGGACATACATCCGTAAACGAAAAAGGAGATTCCATTTACCACACCATTCCCGCTTTTGAATTTACAGCCCAAGATGGGAATATTTTTTCGTCAAAAAAACTGGATGGACAAATTTTTGTAGCCGATTTTTTCTTTACTACTTGCCAAAGCACCTGTCCGAAACTTTCCGGACAACTATATCGCATTGCCGATAGATACAAAGCAATGCGGGAATTAACATTGGTTTCTTTCAGCGTTAATCCTGAGCACGATTCTGTTTCAGTACTTGCCGATTACGGAAAAAAGTTTTTGGTAGATGCTTCTAAATGGAAGTTACTTACTGGCGACAAGAAAAAAATATATGACTTGGCACGTACTGGATTTATGATTCCAGTAGAAAAAGGAGACGGAGGACCTGAAGATTTTATTCATAGCGACCAACTTGTTTTGGTAGATAAGGATAAAAGAATACGAGGATATTATGACGGCACGAATGATAAAGAAGTGGACAATCTGATGAACGAAATAAAGGTGTTGCTTTTAGAAAATATAAATGAAAAATAAAAAAGGCATAATAATTTTACTTATTTTTTTTATAGTCGGATGCATGAGTTTGTTTTCAAATTCAGCGTCTGCCCAATGCGCCATGTGTAGAGCAAATGTAGAATCCAACCTTAAAGAGAAAACCGGATTGCAAATGGCGCTGGGTTTAAATGCAGGCATTTTATATTTACTATCCATTCCATATGTGATTGGAGGCGTTGGGTATTTTGTTTGGAAAAGAAATAAAAAAAGTAATTAATTGTTTGTTCTGTTTTGTTGCTGTTATTGAAATAGATTTTATTAACTCTAAATTTTAAACTATGACTACATTTCTTGTTGGGCTAGTAATTATTCTTGTTGTAATTATTGTTGCACGAATCATGCGAATTTTAGAACTTACCGAAGAACTATGTCCGCAGGATGATGCACAAGAACAACAAAAAGAAAATAATTGGAACGCAAAGATTCTGCTTGCTTTTTTAGTACTCATGTTCAGTTACGTTGCCTATGAATCATTCAACTACATAAAATTTCTGCTTCCTGTTTCTGCTTCTAAAGAAGGGGTAATAAGCGATAAAATGCTTTGGATAAATTTTGGCGTAATCGGAATTGTGTTTGTATTCACACAAATATTATTGTTCTGGTTTGGCTACAGTTATGTTTACAAGAAAGGAAAAAAAGCATTCTTCTTTACCCATAATAATAAGCTGGAATTTTATTGGACGTTAATACCCACTATCGTTTTATTAGGACTGATTGGTTACGGATTAAAAGTGTGGAATGACATCATGCTAAAACCCGCTCCTGACAATGCAAAGGTGATAGAAATTTATGCTCGCCAGTTTGATTTCACAGCACGTTATGCCGGCAATGATAATAAATTAGGATATGCTTATTACAAATTAATTGATGGCACAAATCGTCTCGGTGTTGATGCTACTGACGTTACCTCGCACGATGATATTCTTTCCACAGAATTGCATTTGCCAGTGAATCAACCGATACTTTTAAAAATGCGTTCGCAAGATGTGATTCACAGCGCATACTTACCTGAATTTAGAGTGCAAATGAATAATGTTCCGGGAATGACTACTCAGTTTTGCTTCACACCAACTATTACTACTGAGGAAATGCAAAAGATCACCAAGAATCCAAAATTTGAATACATCATGATATGTAATAAAATATGCGGAGCGGCACACTTCACTATGAAAATGCACGTGGTGGTTGAAACTCCAGAACAATACAACGAATGGTTGAGCAAGCAACAAACATTTATAGCATCCATGACCAAGTAATCTTTATATCTCCTTTAAAAACATATACAATCTATTTATATGAACCCACATCAAGACGCAACATCAGGACATGAACACGATCACAATGATCAAGAAGTAAATCACTGGAGCGAAGCATGGTGGAAACATCACGGCACGCATCAGCCACACAGCTTCTGGACTAAATACGTATTTAGTCAGGATCATAAAATGATCTCAAAGCAATTTCTTATCACAGCAATTGTGATGGGCGTGGTGGCAATGTCGCTCTCTACTTTTTTCCGATTACAATTGGGATTTCCAGGGCAAAGTTTTAAAATACTTGAATTTTTTCTTGGCAAGTGGGCTCCCGATGGAGTAATGTCGCCCGATTTTTATTTATCTGCCATCACCATTCATGGAACTATTATGGTATTCTTCGTTCTAACAGGAGGTTTAAGCGGAACATTTAGCAACTTGCTTATTCCATTACAAGTTGGAGCGCGTGATATGGCTTCTGGATTTTTAAATATGCTTTCGTACTGGTTCTTCTTGGTTTCTTCCATCATAATGTTGCTTTCACTATTTGTAGAAGGCGGTGCTGCATCCTCGGGCTGGACAGTGTATCCTCCGTTAAGCGCACTTCCTCAGGCAATTTCAGGTTCAGGATTGGGAATGACTTTGTGGTTAGTGAGCATGGTACTTTTTATTGTTTCGGCATTGCTTGGCGGCATTAATTACGTTACAACTGTTTTCAATTTAAGAACTGCTGGAATGACAATGTGGAGATTGCCGTTAACAGTTTGGTCGTTCACCGTAACTGCCATTCTCGGAATTCTTTCTTTTCCTGTTTTGGTTGGATGTATGTTGTTATTAATATTTGACAGAGGATTAGGAACGAGTTTTTATTTATCGGACATCTACATGGGCGGACAAGCGTTACATTATTCAGGTGGAAGTCCCATCCTGTTCCAACACTTATTTTGGTTCCTGGGTCACCCCGAAGTTTATATCGTTCTGTTGCCTGCACTTGGGCTCACATCCGAAGTTATTTCTACGAATGCACGCAAGCCCATCTTCGGATATAAAGCAATGGTGTATTCCATTCTTTGTATCGGATTTCTTTCCTTCATCGTTTGGGGGCATCACATGTTTATCACGGGAATGAGTCCATTTCTGGGAAGCGTGTTTGTTTTTACCACGTTGCTGATTGCTATTCCTTCTGCAGTGAAAGTATTTGCTTACTTAGCCACTTTATGGAAGGCGAATATCCAGCTCACACCTGCCATGCTTTGTGCAATTGGGGTTGTTTCTTTTTTTATTTCCGGAGGAATCACCGGACTTATCCTCGCCAATTCAGCGTTAGACATTAATCTTCATGATACCTATTTTGTGGTGGCCCACTTTCATATTGTAATGGGAAGTTCTGCCATCTTTGGAATGTTTGCAGGTGTGTATCATTGGTTTCCAAAAATGTTTGGGAAAATGATGAACAGGAAATTAGGCTACGCACATTTTTGGCTCACCATCATTTCGGTATATGGAGTATTTTTTCCGATGCACCTCATTGGCTTATCGGGAGTGCCGAGAAGATATTACAACAACGAATCGTTTGCTATTTTCGATCAGCTTAATGGAGTTAATGCGGTAATCAGCCTGTTTGCTTTTCTCGGAGCCATTGCTCAATTTATTTTCATCTTTAATTTCTTTTACTCCATTTTCAGAGGAAAGAAAGCAACTCAAAATCCGTGGAAATCAACCACACTTGAATGGACTACGCCCGTTGAAGCCTATCATGGAAATTGGACTGGTGCAATTCCAGAAGTGCATCGCTGGCCTTACGATTACGGAAAACCAAATGGAAAAGAGGAAGATTTTATTCCTCAAACCCTCCCGCTTGAAGAGGGTGAAGTTGACGCAGGAGGACATTAACAATAGGCGGAAATTATTGAACAAAAAAAGACATGAAACAGAGACTTGCTAACTACACTCAGCTTATTAAAATGCGTTTATCGCTGTTAGTTGTTTTCTCTGCAGCCATGTCCTATTTATGGGCAACCAACCGTCATGTAGATGCGCTCACTATATGGATGCTTTCCATAGGAGGATTTTTTATTACAGGTTCCTCAAATATTTTAAATCAGGTAATAGAAAGGAAATCTGACATGCTGATGAAGCGCACTGCCCTTCGCCCGCTGCCAGATTCAAGAATG
>JACRAL010000001.1 GCA_016213435.1 Bacteroidota bacterium | reverse complement strand
TGCTGTTTATCTTTGGGTTTTGCTAACATTTATCTGCCGGATTTTTTACAAATCTCTCTACTTTCTGGCAAATTTATTCTCCTGTTTTCAATACTTTTCAACTTACTTTATAGGAGAAGACGAGTTTTTGAGGGACGACTAGCTATCGGCATGATTGGTTGGGCTGTTTGGAAATCCCAACCTGAGAGTGTGAGTAATTGAAATCCTGAGATAAATTCTCACCCAAACTCCCTTTCGTTCTTAGATAAGGATTTGAGCGGATTAGCGGTAATTTCCTTCTGGTGGTTTCTGGTTTTATAAATATCGCAGGCAAAATACACTGCGCTGCGGAAGGATGCTTCGCTTGCTATATTTTTTCCGGCAATATCGTATCCCACTCCGTGATCGGGAGAAGTGCGGATGACCGAAAGCCCTGCCGTGTAATTCACTCCTGTTTCAAACGCCAAAGCCTTAAAAGGAACTAATCCCTGGTCGTGATACATGGCAAGCACAGCATCATACTTAGTGTGTTTCATGCTTCCAAAAAATCCGTCCGCGGAATAAGGTCCTTGTACAAAGATTCCTTCGGCTTTTGCCTGCACAATAGCCGGAGCAATTACGCTTTTTTCTTCCCCACCGATAGTGCCGTTATCTCCCGCGTGTGGATTCAATCCAAGCACCGCGATCTTTGGTTTGCGTATCCCAAAATCATCTATAAGCGATTGGTTCATGATTTTTATCTTCTGAACAATCCTTTCCTGATTAATGATGACAGAAACGTTCGCAAGGGGAACATGCCCTGTTACCACTCCCACCCTGAAGTTATCCGCGCACATCAGCATAAGTGCGTTATTTTTGAAACGTGTTTCTAAATAATCGGTGTGCCCTTTGAACTGAAATTGTGGTGACTGAATATTGTGCTTGTTGATGGGAGCCGTAACAAGCACATCTATTTTTTTCTGTTCCAGCGCATCGCATGCAGCTTCAATAGATTTGAGCGCATACCTTCCTGCTGTTTCCGTTGAAGTTCCGAATTCGACCGGAATTTCTTCTTCATACACACTGAAAATATTGAATTGCTTTTGTCCGGCTACTTCAGAATTACGGATGGGATTAAAACGCATTTCCACATTCATCGCTTTGCGGTGAAAGGAAAATGTTTTTTGCGAACCAAAAAGAACCGGTGTGCAGATTTCCAGCATCTGCGAATCCATAAATGTTTTAATGATCACTTCCAGACCAATTCCGTTGGGATCGCCTTGTGTGATGCCTACTCTTATTTTGTGATCCGACATAATAGTTTTGAGGGATTGAATTGTTGAGGGACTGAGTTACTCATTTCCTTTGTTTGTTCTTACTGTTTTTCTTGCAGAAGAGGCAACTGCTAAAATTTCATTTGCTTCTTTAAGCATGTTCTCTGTTTCTTGTTCTTCACCTATTTCTTTTGCCATGCCTGATTCGAGAATAATTTCCAACCAGAAAGCGCTTTCATCGGCTTCCTCTACAACAATACTAAGCTTAGAGAAAAACTCTGCTCCCGATCTCGCTCTACATACTGCCCGGTAATTTGCCGCAACAGAAGTTGACGATTTCAAAAATTGTCTGCCAATAATTCTTCCCTCTTCTGTCTTAAAAAGTTTCTTGCAAAGTTTTATTGCTCTTAATGCTATCTGTTTAGTCCTTTTTTTAAAGTATTCGGCAAACTCACTATTGTTCATGGTATAAATAGTTTTGTTTCTATTCATTCCCTCTTTCCTTCATTCCCTCAATACCTAATAAACTTGATGCTTTCCCTTCTCGAACAATATGATCAGGTAATAATACCAGAGAATACCAAACACATAAAGCAAAGCAGTAATAAAAAATATATACGCATATTGTACCTGATGGGTACGCAATACTTTAAATATGATGGAGCTGAAAAACCAGCTGCCCGACCAAATGGCTGTGGTGAGCGAACTTACAATTTCACGATGCCTGAATCCTACAAATTTCATCGTAAGGTCAGATGTTATTGGCGCTGCAATATTCATGAGCGGCTGCCGAAGCACATAACAGCAAACTGCCACCAGTGCGGCATACGCATAGGTGCTGTAAAATTCCGAACACGACAATCCAACCAGGCACAGCACCGCCATCAATTGAGATCCGGTAATAGTGATCTTATAACCGAGTTTTTTATTGATGTAAGGCACATAGATGGTCAATATAAATACAAAAAGGGTTGTGAAAGAAGTCAGAACGGCAAAATCAGAAGATGTCATATGATGTATTGTAGTAAAGAACAAACCCATAAACGGAATTGCCATTCCGGCACCGGTAGCAATCAGTAATGTGGGTACCATTGCTTTGGCTACCAAGCCCCATTTAATATCTCTGAAATCGTACCTGCTTTTCTTGAGAATAGGTACATAAAACTCAGGCTTTTTACTTGCCCACACAAAATAAATTCCTCCTAAACCAATCACTGAAACTATTTTTAATATCATCTTTTCATCAAATAGTTCCGGATTAATATAAGTGAATAACCAAATAAGTCCACCGCTTAAAATACCGCCCAAACTATTTGTAGCATAGGTCAATGAAATCGCTTCGGTATGATGCTCCTCGGGTACATTTCTTAAAAGGTAAGGAATGATGGATACATCCAGCCCCAAAATAGAAACACCGAACAAGAACATTAAAACATAGATCAGAAGATCAAGATGATATTGAACCGCGAAAATAATTCCCAAACTCAGCAGCGGGGCACAAATAGCCGAAATGTAAAAAAAGGGTTTTATCTTTCTTCCGTTGATATACAAACCCAGGTAGAAAGAAAATAGCAACACACTTAAAAACCTGTATCCGAAAAAATCAGCTGCTTCATAATCACGATAGCCAGCATTACTCATATAAATGAGAAGCAGCGTCAGAAAAGCATACTCAATAAACTGAATAAAAAAATGAGCAGTGATAACGGAGAGAATCGACTTATCAAGATTCTTGTAGTGAGTAAATATTTTAAACATTATTTGATTTTATATTGACTTTAAACCGATTGATAAAATTAGGTGGTTTGAGAATACGGTATTCTCATCTTCAAATTTATTTTGTATTAAACCGTTTTTTGTAGATTTGAAGGTAAATGTAGAGAAAATTGATTTACTCCTTAGAATGAAAATTGATCAACTTCTGAACCGTGCACTTAACTTTGACTTCCTCTCTGCAGAAGAAGGAGTTTTTCTTTTTGAAAAAGCTCCCATTTCAGAACTGATGTATGTAGCGAATGAGTTGAGGAAAATTCAAAAGCCGGATGGAAAAGTAACATGGCAAATAGATAGAAACGTAAACACAACCAATGTCTGCATAGCGAATTGCAAGTTCTGTAATTTCTACCGCATACCGGGGCATGTTGAATCCTACATCACCGATATTGAAACATACAAAAAGAAAATTGAAGAAACTTTCCGCTTCGGTGGCGATCAACTCCTTCTGCAAGGCGGACATCATCCCGAACTCGGATTGAAATTTTATACCGATCTGTTCCGCCAACTAAAAAAGTTATATCCTAAATTGAAACTTCATGCGCTGGGTCCGCCCGAAGTGGCGCACATCACCAAACTGGAAAAGTCCACGCACACCGAAGTTCTGAAAGCACTTGCGGAAGCAGGGCTTGACTCTCTTCCGGGTGCCGGTGCCGAAATTTTAAATGACAGAGTCCGCAGATTAATTTCAAACGGAAAATGCGGAGGACAGGAATGGCTGGATGTGATGCGCGCTGCACATAAACTGAACATCACCACTTCTGCCACCATGATGTTCGGACATGTGGAAACATTGCAGGAACGTTTTGAACATCTTGTATGGATACGTGAAGTGCAAAACGAAAAACCAAAAGACACAAAAGGGTTTTTGGCTTTTATTCCCTGGACCTTTCAGGATACGGACACGCTTCTTGCAGATGTACGCGGAGTAAAAAATAAAACCACAGGAGAAGAATACATCCGTATGATCGCCCTGAGCCGCATCATGCTGCCGAATATTTTAAACATACAGGCATCCTGGCTTACAGTAGGAAAAGAAATTGCCCAGATATCCCTGCACGCAGGAGCAAATGATTTTGGCAGCATCATGCTTGAGGAAAATGTGGTGTCAGCAGCAGGAGCACCGCATCGTTTTACTTCAAAAAGCATTCAGCAAGCCATACGCGATGCAGGGTTTGATCCGCAGCTCCGCAGCCAGCAATATGAATACAGAACTCTTCCAAAAGAAACGGTGGAGCAAGTAGTAAATTACTAACCTATTCCTATTTAATAATCTCTACTTATTTAAGTTCTGATAAAATTCAATCAATAAGTCTATTTTCACTTTATAAAATCCTTCAACCATGAAGATCACAGAAAAAACCTATGTTTCAGAAATTTTAAAAGAGCATGGTGATATTGCCGAGATAATGGAAATATTCGGAGTAAGAAGAGTAGGTGGTTTTGGCCTCCGCAAAATTTTAACCAAGTTAATTACCGTTAAAACTGCCGCTTTTGTTCACGGAGTTCCCCTGGATAAATTTATCGGGATGCTAGAAACAGCAGTGAGTAGTAAGGGGAAGTAATTTTCGTGAGTTTTGCGAGTGAATATCTATTATGTTATTTCGCTCACAATGACATGTAATTAAATTTTTACAAACTCCCATGCGCTTTTATACGCATGAATAGATTCAACATAATCCAGAAAACTCATATAAAAAGTATGGTTGGAAAGCGTGGCGCTATCGCCAATCAGCACTAGTTTTTTCTTTGCGCGTGTGAGTGCCACATTCATTCTGCGGATGTCGCTTAAAAATCCAATGTCTTTATTATCATTGCTGCGCACCAAGCTGATGTAGATCACATCTTTTTCCTGTCCCTGAAAACCATCAATTGTTTTAATAGCAATTCTTGCAGGATATGTTTTCAGTTCTTCATCGTTTTCAATAAGAGCGGATAGAAGTTGCACCTGTTCTTTGTATGGAGCAATCACTCCAATTGTGATTACATCTTCACGTTTGTTGATGCAATATTGACTGAGTAAAAGTTTCAAATGTGTAATTAGGATTTCTGCTTCTTCTGGATTGGAGATGCTCAAACTTTCCGGATTCAGTTTTTCATTGTAGCTGCAACCAGCAGTATCAATAAATTCTACCGGAGTATTTAACAGGGTTTCATTTTCATCGTAACTCAGCAAATTACTTTTTACAGATTCATGCGCTTTGAGTTTATCCTTATAAAATATTTTATTTGAAAAATTCATGATCTGTTCATGCATGCGGTATTGAGTATCCAGCATCACGGAAATATTTTTAATAACCATGCAATGTTCAAACAACGTTTCCTTTAATCCTCCGTCTTCGGCAAGTTTTGATTTTACGGTGGGCGGCAATTGGCAATGATCGCCTGCAAATATTACACGGTTGCTGCGTGTGATAGGAATCCAGCACATGGGTTCCAACGCTTGCGCTGCTTCATCAATAAACAATGTAGAAAATTGCCTGTCGCGCATCATGCGGTTTGAAGAAACAACAGGGGTGCAGGCAATCACCTGTGTTTTTGAAAATTGTTCATCTATGATGTAATCTTCCAACGTTCGTGCCTCGCGTATTAATTTTTTAGCTTCGGCATAAAGTAATTGTCGCTGCTGACGTTCTTCTTTTCCAAAAACACGTTTGTATTTTCCTGCCATTCGAAAATATTCTTCGGCAGTTCTTTTGTAGTTTTTTATTTCTTTATACGAGGGGTGCTTCGTCACTTTTGCATCGAGCGTGTTCATGAGCACTTCTTCCGAAATGCGTGCGGGATTTCCCAGTCTCAAAACGCTGATGCCTTCGCGGTGTAATTTTTCTGTGAGCAGATCAACAGCCGTATTGCTGGAACTGCAAACCAAAACCTGATTTTCATTTTTCAGTGTTTCGCAAATTGCCTGCACAATTGTGGTTGTTTTTCCTGTGCCGGGCGGACCATGAATAATGGCAATATCTTTTGCTGCCAGAATTTTTCGCACAGCAGCATTTTGTGATTCGTTGAGCCTATTAATTTTTAAAGAAGTGTTTTCTTTTTCGAATTCTGGTTTTTTCACTTCAAACATCACATCTCGGAGTTCAGCCAAACGACTTCGATCTGCATTCATTACTTTTTTCAGGGCAATGTTCATTTCACGATAACCGGCTTCATCGAATAAAATATTGATTCCCAATTTCCCATCATCGCACCAATCTGGAAGTTCATCAATGGTTAAAGACAATCTTATTTTATTGGAACCTAAAACTTTTACGGTTCCGTTGATTGGTTCCTCATCAGGATGGGTGTTGGAAAAAAGTGCGGCCATTTTTCCACCCGTAAATTGGTGGGGCTCATTGTGATTACTCGTGCGCTCAATTTCTATTTGCAGATATTCTCCTAAGCCAATTCCAATATTGCTGATCACCACCGGATACCAGGTCACTCCATTCTGTTTGCGGTGATTGATGTTATTTCGGGAGAAAAACTTTTGGTACTGCTCGAAATCCTCATCCCGCTCTATCTTTAAAAGCTTTTCTAATTTTTGGAGGCGGGAGAATTTCTGCATTCCGAGTTACCGTGATGGAAAGGGTATTCTTAATTTAAAGAAAATAAGGAGAATATTAATTCCTTAAGACTTTTCCTCCAACAAGAATGGATTGAATCCTTTCCAGCGTTTTTTTCTCTCCTGCGAGAGACAAGAATGCTTCGCGTTCCAAGTCGAGTAAATATTGTTCACTTACTAACGTAGGCATAGATAATTCCCCTCCGCATAAAACGTGCGCAAGCTTCTGGGAGATTTTTACATCGTGTTCCGAAATATAATTGCCGCTCATCATGGAATTTGCTCCAAGATATGCAAGTCCTAAAGCCTGTTTCCCCAGCACACGAATATCTTTTCTTGGCACCGGTTTGCTGTATCCTTCTTTCGCAATTTCCAAGCACTCAGCTTTTGCTTCTGTAAGCAATCTTGCGTAAGAAGTGACCACCACATCTTTCCCTTTTCTTAAATATCCCAAGTCAAAAGCTTCGTGCGCGGAAGTGGAGACCTTTGCCTGCCCGATGGTTAAAAATTTATCGCGAAAATTATTCAACTCTACATCTCCTTCTTGTAACTCATCTGATAGACGAAGCGCAAATTCCTTTGTGCCACCACCCCCCGGGATCAGTCCAACACCAAACTCCACCAAGCCCATATAAGTTTCGGCATGTGCCACCACTTTGTCGGAGTGCATGCTCATTTCACAAGCTCCACCGAGGGCAAGATTATGCGGAGCTACCACTACAGGAATTGCGGAGTAACGCACGCGCATCATGGCGTTTTGAAATGCTTTGATTGCGAAATAGAGCTCGTCCCATTCCTGCTCCACGGCAAACATAAAGATCATTCCCACATTCGCACCTGCAGAAAAATTTGCTCCTTCATTTGAAATAACCAATCCTTGAAAATCTTTTTCTGCAATTTCAATGGCTTTGTTGATTCCTTCGATGACTTCTCCTCCTATGGAATTCATCTTGGTATTCCATTCCAGATTTAAAATTCCATCGCCAATATCGGTAACAGTTGCTCCTGAATTCTTCCAAACGGTTTTTGTCGGACGGATAATTTCAAGCGAAATATATTCTTCAGTGCCGGGGATTGCTTTATAGGATTTAGAAGGGATGTCGTAATATTTTCTGGAATTATTTTCAACAGCATAAAAAGAATTCTTTCCGGATGAAATGAAATCGTAAATCCACTGCGCAGGTTTGTTCCCGGATTTCTCCATGTGTGCCACAGTTTCTTTCACACCCAGCGCATCCCAATATTCAAACGGTCCGAGTTCCCATCCAAAACCCGCTTTCATCGCATCATCAATTTTATAAAGCTCATCCGAAATTTCAGGGATGCGGTTTGAAACATACTGGAACAATCCGAAGAAAGATGCGCGATAAAAATCTCCGGCTTTATCTTTTCCTGCAATCATAATTTTCAATCGGTCTTTCAGATTCTCAATCGGCTTGGTTTGTTCGAGCGTTGCAAATTTTACTTTCTGAGATGGTTTATATTCTAACGTTTTCAGATCCATCGCCTGAATTTCAGACTTACCTTCTTTTGACTTTACTTTTTTATAAAATCCTTGTCCGGTTTTATCGCCAAACCATTTATTATCGTTCATCTTTGCAACATAAGGCGGAAGTTTGAAGAATTCTTTTGCTTCATCATTCGGCAACCCTTGCGTGAGTCCGTTTGCCACATGCACCAGCGTATCCAAACCAACCACATCGCAAGTACGGAAGGTTGCGGATTTGGGTCTGCCAAGAACCGGCCCGGTAAGTTTGTCAACTTCTTCAATCGTTAATCCCATTTTTTCTACCAAGTGAAACAAACTCATGATTCCGAAAACTCCTACACGATTGGCAATAAAAGCCGGAGTATCTTTGCAGAGGACGGTTGTCTTGCCGAGATACAGATCTCCGTAGTGCATTAAAAAACCTATTACTTCAGGAGAAGTTTTTGGAGTAGGGATTATTTCCAGCAATTTCAAATAACGTGGAGGATTGAAGAAATGGGATCCGCAGAAATTCTTCTGAAAATCTTCGCTTCTCCCCTCCAGCATTAGATGAATTGGAATTCCTGAGGTGTTAGAAGTGATGAGCGTTCCGGGCTTACGGAATTTTTCAACGTTGTCAAAAACCAATTTCTTAATATCCAATCGTTCCACAACCACTTCAATAATCCAATCACAGGAAGAAATATTCTTCATGTCATCTTCAAAATTCCCGGTGGTGATTCTATTTGCAAAAGATTTTTTGTAGATGGGAGATGGATTCGATTTCAACGCAAATGCAAGTGCTTCATTCACAATTTTGTTGCGGGATTTTTTATCCGATGCTGCGTCTTTTGGAACAATGTCCAGCAATAAGACTTCAACACCAATATTGGAAAAATGGCAGGCAATTCTGCTTCCCATTACTCCGGAGCCTAGTACGGCTACTTTTTTTATGGCACGTTTCATAATGAATCTTTGTAAATTTTTTCTACTATATTTTTATTGACTTCCAATATTACTTTTCTTTTCAAAGATAGTTTCGGGGTCATTTCTCCTTTGTCAACGGTCCATTCGCGTGGCAGGAGCTCAAACTTTTTTAAAGATTCGTATTGCGCAAGGGTTTTATTCACTTTTTCAATTCCTTCCTTGATGACAGCAATGACTTCCGGATTTCTTATTGCTTCTTCGTTTCCCGGGTATGTTTTCCCTTGCTTGGCATACATCTCTTTTATTTTGACAAAAGAAGGAACAATGAGTGCTGCTGCAAATTTTTGATTCTCACCAATTATCATCGCCTGTTCAATCAGCGAAATTTCTTTCAGTTTATTTTCGATCATCTGTGGCGCAATGTATTTCCCTCCCGATGTTTTAAAAATTTCCTTTTTACGATCGGTTATCTTCAGAAATATTTCGTCTTCAATAATTCCGATGTCACCCGTATGAAACCATCCGTCTTTATCGATTACTTCTGCGGTTGCTTCCGAACGTTTGTAATAACCCATCATCACATTTGGCCCTTTGCAAAGGATTTCACCGTCTTCTGCAATTTTTACTTCTACATTTTCAATAACCGGACCCACGGTTCCAAATTTCATTCTTCCCGGTTCAAGCGTATTTACGGCAATCACAGGGGATGTTTCAGTTAATCCGTATCCTTCCAGAACCGGAATCTGTGCGCTCCAGAAAATCCGTGCCAAGCGAGGATTCAATGCCGCTCCGCCAGAAACTGCTGCGCGCACATTTCCTCCCAATGCTTCCCTCCATTTGGAAAAAATTAATTTGTTGGCAATGCTTAGCTGTAAATTATAGAACCACCCGTTCTTGCCGGGTTCATTGTATTTTTCTCCAAGAGAAATAGCCCAGAAAAATAATTTGCGTTTTATCCCCGTGAGTTCATTGCCTTTTGAAACAATCCGGTCATACACTTTTTCGAGAAGGCGCGGAACACAGGTAAATATCTGCGGTTTTACTTCGCGTAAATTATCACCAATAGTATCTATACTTTCTGCATAGTAAATGGAGATGCCGAGATACATGTACATGTAATTGAGCATTCGTTCGTAAATATGATTGAGCGGAAGAAAGCTCAGGCAGCGGTCATGATGGTCGCAAGGAGGAAGATCTCGCACAGCATACACATTGGAAAAAATATTTTTGTGAGAAAGCATCACGCCCTTTGGAGTTCCTGTGGTTCCTGAAGTATATAGAATAGTAGCAAGGTCGGATTCTTTTATTGATTCTTTAATAGATTGCAGTTTAGCTTCATTACGTGATTTTTTTCCAAGTTCTACCAGTTCCATGAAATGCTTTGCATTCGGAACAGTATTGAACGTATAAATTTCCTGTATGCTTGGAACTTCGACAGAAATATTTTTAATCTTCTTATAGAGTTCCTCGTTCGAAACAAAAACAAATTTCACCTGCGCATCATTCAAAATAAACTTAAGATCGTTTTCTGAAATCGTAGGATAGATAGGAATGCTCACTGCACCGCTCATCTGAATTCCCATATCAGCAAAATTCCATTCTGGGCGGTTATTGGCGATAAGTGCTATTTTATCTTCACGCTGAACTCCGAGAGCAAATAATCCATAAGCAAGATTTTCAGAATTGTCAATAAACTCCTGTGTTGAAAATGGAATCCATTGTCCGTTTTCCTTTTTCGCAAGGCAATCTGCTTTGGGATATTTTTGGTGATATTGATATAGGATGTCAAACAATCTCATAGCAGAGCAAATTTAATGGAATTATCTTCATTCGCGAATAAAATCTTCTTTACTATTGTCCAATGAATTCCGCATAAGGATCAGCATTAAAATAAGAATCATTTTTTCCTGATGGAAGTAATGCGGATACTGAAATATCTGCCGTTTTCTATCTATCTAAAATGTTTCTGTATCTTTGACTATTAATAAGTTAAACAAATTCATGAATATGAAGACCATTTTCTCTCATTTAAAAGTTTTTTCCGCTGTGGTTTTTATCATTGCTTTGGTTTCCTGCGGTTCAAACAAGGAGGATGAAAATAACCCCGTTCCTCAGGATACTGCTAAAACAGTGGCACTAAAAGATACCAACAGTGCTGCGCAGAATTTTTTCTATTCTCTTCCTTCTCCGCTTGTCATGGCAAGGGTTTTCAAAAAAACGGGGTTGAAATACGAAGAAGGTGTTGCAAATTCTCCTGATAATGTTTCAAAATACACCTCTATTCAAAGCAAAACGCTGAACCTTGGCGTATACAGCGCTGACCTTGCATATGCTATATTGAACAAACAAAGCCAACCAGCGACAAAATACATGGAAGCAGTAAAGCACCTGTCGGATGATCTGGGAATGTCCACGCTTTTCAGTACGGAGAATTACTTAAAACGTTTCAAAAACAACATAGACAAGGAAGACTCGCTCATGAATATTGTTTCAGAATTAAAGAAAGAAATGGACATGTTCATGCGCGATAATGAAACAGAAAAACAGACACTGCTGATCTTTGTAGGCGCCTGGACAGAAAATATGTACATCGCCACACAGATCACAAAAGAGGTGAACAAAGAAAAAATAGCTATGCGTGTGGCGGAGCAAAAGTATATCTTGAACAATTTAATGAATGTCATTACCACATTTCAGAACGACAACGAATTTAAGGATCTGTACCTGAAACTCAACGAACTAAAGGCGTTGTTTGATAAGCTTACTGTTCAGGGCGAAGAAGAAAAAATTATCATGGATGAACTTCAGTTGAAAGCGATCACTGAGAAGACCCGTGATCTCAGAAAAATAATTGTAGGATAAAAAATAGAGAGTATGAAAAAAATGTTCTCCGTTATCCCGAAGGGACTCTTTCTTGGAGCCGGCTTATGGTTTCTTGCATTTGGACTTTTTGCCCAGCAATGCAAGGTGAAGCCAATCGTGAAAACATGTATGCCACCCCTTGCGCCTTACCAATATGACGCTTATGCTGTTAAAGAAATTGAATACGCAGCAAAAACAAAAAAAGAATCCATTGAATTTGCCGTTTATTCAGGTGAGGACTATAAACTTGTTTTCTGCAAGACAGAATTGCCTCAGGAGGTGGGCATTATTATATATGACGGGAGTCCGAATAAAAAAGACAGAAAAATTGTTTTTATGGATGAAAGCGGAAAAAAAGATCAATACGTCTGCAATTTTCATCCTACTAAAACAGGCAGTTATTTTATTGAATACGAAATCCCGCCTGCCACAGCACCTAATCAGAGAGGATGTATTATAGTCCTGATCGGAATCAAGGAATAATTATGCCGGAAAGTTTTTTCTGATTTAGTCGAGATATTACAATTTACAGATACTACATCCGTTCAGGAGCAGTTATTCCAAGAAGCTTCAGAGAAGATTTCAGCACCTCTGCTGTTTTTGCTGAGAGCATGATTCGGAAATTTTTCTCTGCCTCTTTCTCTGCTTTCAGAATTTGAAATTCATGGTAGAACTGGTTGTATTCCTTCGCTAATTCATAAACATAATTTGCAATGTATGCCGGGCTGTAAGCTTCGGCAGCTTCCTTTATTACAGAAGGAAAATCGTGAAGTAATTTGATTACTTCTTTTTCCTTTTTGTGTATTTCAATTTTTGACTTTTCACTTGTACCTTTTAACTTGGCTTCTTCGGCTTTCCTCAAAACAGATTGTATTCGTGCATAGGTATATTGAATAAAAGGACCTGTATTTCCGTTGAAATCAATAGATTCTTTTGGATCAAAGAGCATTCTCTTTTTAGGATCCACTTTCAAAATAAAATATTTTAACGCGCCAAGACCGATGTTGTGATAAAGTTTTTCTGCTTCCGCTTCGTTCATTCCATCCGTTTTTCCAAGAGCTTTAGTAGTTTCTCTTGCTGTGTTTATCATTTCATCCATCAATTCATCAGCATCCACCACCGTTCCTTCGCGGGATTTCATTTTACCGGATGGAAGATCCACCATGCCGTAGGACAAGTGGAAAAGGGAGGCCCCTCCACCTCTCTCCCCGCTCTCTCCAAAGGAGAGAGAGCCAAAGCCGGCAACATTTTGTTGAATCAGTTTTTTAGTGATCAGAAATAAAACTTTGAAATGATACTCTTGTTCATTTCCAACAACGTAAATAAGTTTATTGATTTTGTCATCCTTAAAATCCTGTAAACGCTGCATGAGTGTTCCTAAATCCTGTGTGATATAAACCGAAGTTCCATCCGAACGGAGAATAAGTTTTTCATCCAATCCATCTTTGGTTAAATCAATCCATACTGAGCCGTCATCCTTTTTGAAGAAAACTCCTTTGCTCAGTCCTTCATCTACAATCTTTTTTCCAAGTAAATAAGTTTCCGATTCGTAATATGTTTTTTCAAATTCAACCCCAAGTTCTTTATATGTGATTGCGAAACCATAGTAGACCCAGCCATTCATCATTTTCCAGAGATCAATTATTTCTTTGTCGCCTGCTTCCCATTTTCTTAACATTTCCTGGACTTCCTTTATTAATGGCGCATTTTTTTCTGCTTCCTCATCGGCTGTTCCTTGAGACTTGAGACTTGAGACTTGAGACTTGAAGTGCTTGTCAAATTCCACATAGTACTTCCCCACCAAATGATCCCCCTTCATTCCGTTTGATGATGGAGTTTCCCCATTTCCCCACTTTTGCCACGCGAGCATGGATTTGCAAATGTGAATTCCCCTGTCGTTCACCAGATTAACACGAATCACTTTTTTTCTTGCTGCTTTTAAAATTTCAGAAATGGAGGCTCCAAGCAAATTATTGCGAATGTGACCGAGGTGCAGAGGTTTGTTGGTGTTCGGAGATGAAAATTCAACCATTACGGTTTCCTCTTTTAATTCTGAATTCTGATCCCGAAAGCTTTCGGGACGGGATTCTGAATTTAATAAATAATTTGTCCAGTAAGAATCATCAATCACAAGATTCAAAAATCCTTTTACCACATTGTAAACAGTTACTTCCGAAACATTTTCTTTCAGGTAATTTCCAATCGCATTGGCAGTTTCTTCCGGAGATTTTTTAGAAGCTTTCGTGAGCGGAAAAACAAGCAAGGTAATATCGCCTTCAAACTCCGGTCTTGTTTTCTGAAGTGTGATCTGATTGGGAGAAACAGATTGCTCGTACAATTTTTTGATTGCGCCAATCGTGTGACCAACTAAAATATTTTCTATTCGTAATTCTTTCATATTCGTGACATAGTCATCCCTTCGGGATAATTCGCAGGACTAGAAATCATTGATCAATTGGTTCGTCACCTTCAGCAAAATCTCAAATACATTTTCTGCCATACGATTTTCTCTGTCAAGTGTGGGATTTATTTCCACCACTTCAAAGCAGCAGATCTTTCTGCTTCTCATTAAATAGTAAATAAGATTTCCTGTCTCTTTCTCCGAAAGCCCTCCGGGCACAGGAGTTCCCGTTCCTTTTGAAATGTCCGGATCCATGCTGTCCACATCAAAAGAAATATAGATCACATCGCAGCTATCGAGGGCACTTAATGTTTCTACCGCAATCCGTTCCACTCCTCTGCTTCTGATCTCTGAGGCAGAAATATTTTTCACATTATGTTTTTTCAGAAGGTACTCTTCCTGTCTTTCAAAGTCACGCACAGCAATCATCACGATGTCTTCGTACTGTATTTTCGGGCAGATCCCTCCGAAAGTTTTAATCTTTTCCCAGTACTCTATTGTTTCATCATCGGGCTTATTGATCTGCATTTCTTTATTATCCTCTCCAAGAATTGCCGCAATTCCCATTCCATGCATGTTTCCCGAAGGAGTGGTGTAGGGCGAATGAATATCCGCATGCGCATCGATCCAGATAAGACCTAATTTCTTTTCAGGGAAAGCCATTTTAATTCCGGAAGCAACACCGATGGCAGAAGTGTGATCACCGGAGAGTACGATGGGAAAAGTTCCTTCTTCTTTGCAAAATGTGTTTACTTGTTTTGCAAGTCGTTCGCTAAAAGAATAAACTCCTTTGATCCTCTTGGCATAATCATTCGACACCGGTTCGAGCAATAATTTATTTTCGTTTGGCACTTCAACCGATTCGTGCCGTTTAAAAAATGAACTGCCGAAATCCAATGCAGCGATCCGAATCGCATCCGCACCCATTCCTGCACCGCGCGTACCAGCGCCTATCTCGGATTTTGATTCTATGATCTTAATTGTTTTCATATCAGTTACTAATCACGAATGACTACGAATCTTAACAATCGCTCATTCTATCTATTCGTATCATTCGTTACTTATTCATTATTGGTATCCAAATCCGATTCACTTACTTCGCCAAAAAAAATCGTATGTAAGTTACTTGCTTTATCATTATTTTATCAACTTTGCAGGGTTACTAATAACGAATCCATTACAAATGTTACAAATAAATGCACCCCTGATTAGTAAAATTCATAGCCATTCGTAATTAGTAACCAGAAAAAACAATTCGAAACTATGAAAAACAAATATAGAGACCTAATCCAGCAAACTTTCCACTTTCCTCAGGAAGGATTTAATGTAATTGACGGATATCTTCATTTCAACGATGTTCCTCTTATGGACATCATCAAACAGTATGGAACTCCGCTCAAGATTACCTACCTTCCAAAGATCGGACAGCAAATTCAAAAAGCCAAAAAACTTTTCAATGTTGCTATGGCAAAAGCCGATTACAAAGGTAGTTATACTTATTGTTACTGTACCAAGAGCTCGCATTTTTCTTTCGTAATGGACGAAGCGATCAAGAACGGTTCGCATCTTGAAACTTCTTCTGCTTATGATATTCCGATCGTGAAAGAATTGTACAGACAAGGGAAGATCGACAAGAACACCTTTGTGATCTGCAACGGATACAAGCGTAAACCTTATCCGCAATTTATTGTTGAGCTCATCAACAACGGGTATAAAAATGTAATTCCTATTCTCGATAACAAAAACGAACTGGAATATTACAAACGTTATGTGAAAGGAAAAAAATGCAAACTCGGCATCCGCATTGCATCAGAAGAAGAGCCGACCTATGATTATTACACTTCGCGTCTCGGAATTCGTTATAAAGAAATTGTTCCTTTTTATAAGGAAAGAATTAAAGGAAATAAAAAACTGGAACTTAAGATGCTCCATTTTTTTGTGAGCGCAGGGATCAAGGATACCATTTACTACTGGACAGAACTTGCAAAATGTTTGAACGTGTATGCAGAGCTGAAACGAATTTGTCCCGAACTTGATTCGCTGAACATCGGTGGCGGATTACCCATCCGCACTTCGCTTGGCTTTGAATACGATTACGAATACATCATTGAAGAAATTGTTTCGCAGATAAAGACTTTCTGCAAGCAGAATAAAATAAAAGAACCGAACATCTTTACGGAGTTCGGCTCCTTCTCGGTGGGCGAAAGCGGTGCCGCACTTTATTCCATTTGCGATCAGAAGCAGCAGAATGACCGCGAGCTTTGGTATATGATTGATTCATCCTTCATCACCACTTTGCCGGATACCTGGGCGATCGGGCAAAAATTTATTTTGCTGGCGGTGAATCATTGGGAAAAAGAAAGCCAGCGGGTGAATCTTGGCGGAATGACCTGCGATGGTTTGGATTATTACAATACCGAAGCGCATTCGGAACAAGTGTTCCTTCCGAAGATCGGGCATGGCGCTGACGGACCATTGTACATAGGGTTTTTTCACACTGGCGCTTACCAAGAATCCATAGCGGGTTACGGAGGAATTCAGCACTGCCTGATTCCGGCACCCAAGCATGTGCTCATTGACCGCGATGAGAACGGGGAGATCACTACAAAACTTTTTGCCAAGGAGCAAACGTTTAAATCAATGCTGAAGACGCTGGGATATTAAAAAAAAAGCCTGATCCCCACCCTCTCCAAAGAAGAGAGGGCATTAACAGCCCTGCTCGTTTCTCTTAGTGATGATGCCCTCCCGGTCCGTGCACATGCCCGTGTGAAAGCTCCTCTTCAGTGGCAGAACGCACATTGATCACTTCCCCTGAAAAATGCAATTCATGTCCGGCAAGCGGATGATTGAAATCCATTCTCACATGAACAGCTGTGACTTCAAGAATTTTTCCTTGCAATTGGTTACCCTGATCATCGTTCATCATGAGCATGTTGCCTGTGCGGATCTCATTGAGATCGAGTGTGCCGTCAGGACTTTTGAATGAATCAATGGGTATATTCATGATGTACTTATCATTCTTAACACCGTACCCTTTCTCTGCAGAAATAAAAAAGTCAAAGGTATCACCCGATTTTTTTCCGCGTATATTGTTTTCAAAGTCAGGAAGCAGCATTCCTGCTCCGTATATAAATACAAAAGGATGTTCTGCCGTTGTTTTTTCAACTTGTTTTTCTTCAAGCGCTAAACCTGTACGGGTTTTGAGTGTGTAGCCGAGCGTTACGACCGAATTTTTTGTGATATTCATGGATGAATTTTAGAAGGCAAAGGTAATTTTATTTTGAAAAGTGATTACTCCTATTTCATGATTTCCTGATGTCTTTGATCTCCAATGTGCGTCATTCCCTAAAATAAAAAAAGCCCCTGAATTTCTCCAGAGGCTTTTCTTAATAAAAAAAACTTCTTAGTATTGCCACATATCGTGTTCAAACTTAAAGATGTCGTCTTTGATCCTGTCGGATTCCAAAAGGGCATCTACGCCTTGTGCGTAAGTAACAATAGGACGGTTATACACATTCGTCTCTTCTTTTATGTAGCTGCTGAACTGGCGCTTATGTAAGACCTCATCAAAGGTTCTCCACTCTGCATCATTGTATGGATTATAGCATTGATACTTGGAAAACCAGTTTCTGCAGCCGGGATAATACAACCAAAAGAGAGGTCTATATCCTTTAAATCCTCCTTTATCATCTTGGGTTTCAATAACAGGAGCAATACCAAGAATTCTTACATCCATGATGGAGCGCTGCTTATCAAAAAACCAATCCTCTTTTATCCAATATTGCTTAATGTCATCAGGTTTAACGGTGTCAGGAAGAGTGACCGCAGTCAATTCTCCTGTAGCTGTATCCTGCTTAAATGAACTTTTTTCCACGACAAAGGACTTCTGCGCTTCCGAATAAGGAAATTCGATTTTAAATTCTTCATCCGCATCAAACGTAGCAGGATTAGGATCATATACCGATAACTCATGAGTAGTTATACCTTTCTTAATAACTGAAAAGAGCGATGGTCTTTTAGTAGATACTTCATCGGTAGGAAAATATAGTGGATGATTAATTTTTTCCCGAAGATCAATAACCCTCCAGATCCTGTGCTGCCAAATAACATCCGATTCCCTAAGAGGGACATAAGGAATAGGTTTACGGTTCGGAAGATGTTCCGGAATATAAACTCCATCATTTACCGAAGGACCAAATACCGTTGATTGTGGTGCTTGCGGTGGAGGAGTACTTGAGATGGTAGGAGTGGTGGTTGGTTGCGCACACACGCAAAGAACAGTAGCTACAACAAATACTCCTGATAGTTTCAGCTTTTTCATATTGTTTTAGATTAAATAACCTTCAAATTCACACTACCAATGGGTCTTATAGAACCATCTGGCATCTTCACTCTTACATCCTCTATATATACTTTGTTACCTTTTTTGGCTCTTGCAAGCATCGCCTTTTGTTTCTCGCTTATGACACCACCATTCGTTTTTTCTTCCACATCCACACCATTGACGTTCATTGACACAGAAAAAGAAACAATAGGAAATTTAAGATCAAATTCAAAATTATCGAGTTTTGCCATTATTGCCGAAGCGCTTTTTAATGCAACTTGTTGTATAACATCCGAACCTCGTTTCCCCATAAATTCTGGTACAGGAGAAGGAACAGATTTTACACGGAAGGTAATTCCAGAACCCATGGACTTAACTCCAGTTCTTGTTTTTGCAGAAACATTTACAGTGACTTCTTTGCTTGCTCCTGTAACTTTTACAGTATACTTTCCACGTACACCACCAATGCTTCCACCACCAGAGATGGAGGGCTGCAAATCTTCTGCAGCAATCCCAGGAACAGATATAGAAACGGGATTGTCAACCCCAATATAAAACACATTCATCTTATCAGGCGATACAACAATAGCAGGACGGGCGGCTTTAAATTCAGATTTAAAAGGGAAATAAAGGATATGTTTTGGATCTGCCGGATCTTTCATACCAATCAATCCACCGTATTTATATGTTTGTTCTGTTGTAGGAGAAAAAGTGTAAACACCAATACCTTTTGCTACTTTAACTGAAGAAGTATCTTTGGGTCCTTTAATAGTAAGGTTCACGGTATCCACTTCACCCAAGGTAACCGAAGGATTAGAGGTTGTACTAAATGCAGCTAAAAATATTTCTGCACGATATTGTTCCCCAATCAAAACATAATTCGAATTTGCAACCACACGTGTAGATACTGTGTCAAACTTAAATGATTTAAGGTCAAATCTCCTGTAAAGTGCATTTATAATGTCTGACTCACTGTTTTTTACATCATTTTGCATTTTGGTTAGCAGTGCAATGGTTGCAATTGCCGGATTATGATAAAAGTTGTTCGACTCCCAAGAGATTTTCATGCCTTCTTTCTGTGAATAAACATCTGAAATGTCCAGTCCTAAGTGAATGTTTGCTCTATCACTTTCTGGGACATACGACAATAAATCATCCTTATACTTTTTTATCTTGTCTTTAAACTCAAACGCCTTATTTCCGGGTTCCGCTTTATCTGCAGAACCAAAAAAATAATGCGTGGGAGTGGAATTGTCATCCTTTCCCTGCATGTGCAGAACATCTGTTATAATTTTAATGGTACTGTCTTGACCATTACGCCCCTCAATCTCCACGGTTTCTTTCTTCTCAACATCAAGTATCAATTCTTTTTTAATATCTTCAATATAATCAAACATTAACTGCGAACGTTTTTTGACCGCTTGTGCACGGTCCCAATAGGGGCGCACCTTATTAGGATCGCCAGTCAGGGCTTTGTCAAACTGATCGTAAGTAATGTCGTTCTTGACCGAAAAATTTTCATTTGTTCGCACCAAGCCATTATTAATAAGAGCAAAAGAATTAAGAATCTCTTTGGATACGTTCATTGCAAGCAGCGCCAGCAAAACGAGATACATCAAGTTAATCATTTTCTGCCTGGGTGATCCTCCTCCTGCCATATAGTTTATTGTTTAGTAGCCCATCCTAAATCCTTCCCAAAGGGAAGGACTTTCATGTGCAGTTTATTATTTTATTTATCATCTATTATATTCTAACTCCTCCTCCTCTTTGGGAAGGACAGGAGGGGGTTTTATTTTCTTCCAATGCTCATAGCTGTCAGCATATTACCATATACTGTATTCAACGCAGATAGATTTTCTGCCATTGTTCCCATCTGTTGTTTGAATTTTTGTGCGTCTTCAGATGATTCGTTCAAACTCGCCAAGGTTCTTTCAACGCCTGCATAAAGATTGCCGGATTTGCTGATATGTTCTTTGGTGGTTTGCAATTGAAGTTCGTAAGCGGCATTGAGTGACTCTATATTACCAGCAGTTTTTTTCAAATGCTCGCCATAAGAAACTGCATCGCGCTGTGATGCCTCCATGGAAGCTTCAAGTAGGGAAAGAAGTTTTTGCATCCCCTCATTTGCTTTTGAAGCAACTTTAACATTTTCATTGGATGCCTGCACTTGAAGTTCATAAGCACTATTAAGGGAACTGATGTTTTTTGAAGCCTTTTGCAATTGTTCTGTATATATTCCTCCTTCCTGCTGTGCCAAAGACGAAAATTGTTCAAGCGCATTGGATGCCTTTCCATAAGACTGAGAAAGTCCCTCCATGGCTTTACTGCTTTTGTCATACGTTTCTGTTAAACTGGTTACAGTTGTAGTTGCCGACTTCATGCTGTTTGCCAAATTGCTGGCAGCCACACCTGCATCTGTAATGTTATTTAATTTTGCTGTTTGTTCGCTTAAATTTTTCATTCCGGAACCCAAACTTGCTATCAATTCAGGTCCTATTTTGGCTTCTTCCAGCATATTATCTAATTGCTCCGTGATGGGTTTGTTTTCTTCTTTTCCTTCTTCATCGTGCATTCCTGCTAATTCGGGATAAACAAGCGACCAATCTAAATCCATGTGTACCTGAGTTGGGTCAATCGCAAAAATACAGAACACAAACACTTCAGTACCCATTCCTATATTAAGCATGAGGTTAGCTCCAGGCCAGTGCTGGATTTTGAAAAGAGCGCCCGCAATAACCACCGCAGCTCCCAAACTATAAATATAGTTCATGATGGTTTTAAACTTTTTGGTTTCCGCAAATTCTGCAAATGTCATAAAATTTAGTTTTTAGTCCCGATAGTTATCGGGAGGTTGATTGGTTGATTGGGTTTGCTTATATAAATTATTGTTTTATTGTCCCGCTTGTGCAGTTACATCATCCCCCTTGGCACGACCCAAATAGGTCATCGCACAACGGAAACCAATGTAACATTTTGCTGTATCCTGATACTCATAACTTCTACTGCTGCATTGCAGAAAGAATCCTACATCTTTCCATGAGCCGCCACGAATAACTTTACGCTGGCGAACAGATTGATATTTTTCATCTTCTGTTGGATCATACGACATGTCGGGATTCAAGTCATGTGCAAAATCGTAAGCGCCTTCTTCAAATGCATTGCTTGTCCACTCAGAAACATTACCCGCCATGTTATAGAATCCCCATTCGTTTGGTGAATAGGAGAAAATGTGTACTGTATGCAGTCCTCCATCATCCGTATAACTTCCCCGCATCGGTTTAAAGTTGCCAAGAAAACAACCACGCGCATTGCGAATATAAGGTCCGCCCCAAGGATATGGACTCAAAGACAATCCGCCACGCGCTCCGTATTCCCATTCTGTTTCGGTAGGCAAACGAAAATCATTTACGATTGCATGACCCATTCCGGCAAGGTAACTATTCAGATATTGTGTTCTCCATACGCAGAAAGCACGGGCTTGTTTCCAGGTAACGCCAACCACCGGATACTCATCGTAAGCAGGATGCCAGAAATAATTATTCGTCATAGGTTCATTAAACGAATAGGTGAAGTCATGAACCCATGCAAGCGTATCCGGATATACATTAATAATGTCTTTGACAATAAAAACACTTCTGTCTTTTTTGGGCGATTTGTTATCAATCATATAATATCCCAAACCATCTTTTGTACTATCTGCTGCCGGATGCCCTGTTCCATTAAGAAACATTCTGCCCTGTTCATCGGGGGTCATGTTCTGCTTGAAGCGATTGGTTTTTCTTGCCGCTTTTTTCAAGTCAATACGGTAATACGTGAAGTTGAATTTTCTGGTATCAAACTGCTTCTGGTTATAAAATCTTTCCTGTTGGGGAAGGTACAGGTCATCCAAAGTAGCTCTTACATCAAGATCTTGATCATGATAGTCAAGTGGTGTCTCCCATATCAAATTATGTCCGCCATCTGCACGGTCTTCACCATATTCATCCTTAGAGTTCCACCATTTATCTGCATCTTGATTGCCAAGAAGTTCGCGGGCAATGGAATCGCGCACCCAGTAAACAAACTGGCGGTATTCATTGTTTGAAATTTCTGTCTGATCCATGTAGAATGACTGAACAGAAACCATTCTTGCCTTTTGGTTAAAGGCAAAAGGAATGTCCTGATCGCTTTGTCCCATATGGAAACTTCCGAGGGGACAGTAAAGCATACCGTAAGGATCTGCAAAAAACCAGGGCTCTCTGCCTTGCACACCCACGAGTTCTCCGTTGTCGCCTTGCTTACAAGCACTTATTGTCAGTGCAAGCAATCCAAAGAAAAGGAACTTTTTCATAGTTTTTATTTTATGTTTCTCCTTCCAATCTTTACTATTAACGAAAGGTACGAAACTTTATTTTGATTAGCAATTGTTTTTCTTAAACCCGATACAATATTCTACCTGACTTACAATCAAGTCAATTAACCTTCTTAAATATTAAAATACAAGCTTACTTCTACTCATCCCCATATTTCTAGGGTTCTCGTGGCTTTGAGTCTTAGGCTTGGGAGTAAATTTTATACAATAGTTCAGCAAGATTTCGTGGGTATTATTATGATAGGTCTTTAGATCAGATGCTCCGAGATCATAGGCATAGCCGATTTTTAAAGTTGATTTTCCAGTTACAGGCAAAGCAAATCCAAGCATAGGAACAATAGCATCCTGCAAGCGATAAGAAACTCCTGCCCATACTTTATTATTATAAAGCAAGTTTACGTTAACATCAAATGTAGTAACCGCTGCATCGCTTTTTATATGTACAGAAGGGCGAAGTGTAAAAGGGCTGGAAAGAATAAAATCATATCCTGCCATTACATAATAATGTCTGGCTGCTTTATAATCAAAATTGGTTGCTTTTAATTGCTGCTGAGGAAGATGCGAAGCGGAAATACCTGCATATAATGGACCCGTGCGGAAGTATACTCCTAATCCAACATCGTATGTTGTTTTTTTAACTGCTGTTGACGGAATTGAATTATCCGTATTTCCATTGGTTCCATCGGGAGCCAGCCAATTATTCTGTACCGATGATTGAAGCATTCCTACTTCAAGACCAATTCCGAGCAATCCTGTTCCGATAACTCTATGATATGAATAAGCACCGCGTGCATGCATAAAATTAAAATTCCCTAATTTATCACTTACAACCGTAAGTCCTGCCCCTCCATGCAATGCCGGTACAGGAGCATCTAAACTGAAGTAAAGAGTTTTAGGAGCGCCCGGAAATCCAACCCACTGTGTACGATACACTGCGGTTGCGCAAATGGCCCCATTCGTTCCGGCATATCCCGGATTAACAGGCAATTTAATAAACATGTTTTGACTGAACTGGGGGTCTTGTTGTGCAATTCCTTTAATTAAAAAGAAGAAATTAAAAATTAAAAACAGTGAGGTAAATACTTTTTTCATTTAAATTTTTTAATTTTCATTGTTAATTACAATCATTTTTGTTAACAACTTTTTAAATACCATCATGCAACCAAAAGACCTTCGTTTAAAATCAGGGCACTAAAGTAGGATTTTATAAATTCTGTGCAAGTATTTAATTAGATAAATTTTATATGTGTGTTTTTTTAAAAAAATCAGCGTTTCACAATAATTAAAAAAAAACTCCCCTAATGTTAGGCTAAGTGCATGCATTAGAGGAGTTTTTCGATAAAAGATCTATTGCTTATGAGTTACAATGAATTTACTTGAGAGTTGGGTACTTCCTGTTTTAATTGTATAGAAATAATTTCCGGACGCAACATCTTTCAGGGAAACCTTCATCTCGTGAGTTCCTGCAGAAAGTTTCTCCGAACGCTGTTCGATTACACGCCCTGTGAGATCAAATACTTCTACCGAAACAGTTGTTGGTTCATTTATACGGTAACGGATATTTGTAAAATCATTGGCAGGGTTGGGATAGGCACCAAGCAAACTTAATCCGTTGTTAGAAGGATATTCATTAATGCCTGTGTTGGTGGTGATGGTAACATAAGAAAATATATCTATGTTTTGAATATACGTTTCTCCATCAACCCCCTGATTATAGGTGCCAACAGTACCGCAGTCATAATAAGAAAAATAATTTCCCGGAATTAAACCATTAATTGGTTTGTGGGGTTCATAAACAAAACTATTTGCGACTAAAGTAGTGCCTATTGGAGAAAAATTAGTTGTCATAGCAAGCGTTTTTGTAGTAGGACAAAGTGCGCTTCTGGGTTGGTATCCTGCAACAAAAACCAGCGTGTCTTGTTTTGCTCCAAAGTATTCAAGTTGGACAGCAAATTTTTTACTTCCGACAAGAGTATGATTCGGATAAAATCTCAACACCTTTCCTACATGCCAATCATTGGATGGGGAAATCGGTGTGCCACTTGGAATTATTGTATCATGACTCCACAAAACAGTAGTTGTGGGGTACCCCGATGCATTCACAGAAACAATCTTTACTCTAAGCGTATCATTAATTCCGGAGTTATTTTCTTGCCCTACAACAGCAAGAATAGTATCTACGGTAACACCGGTAACATTTTTATACGCCCAATCAACCGGAGGATTACCATTAACATCCAGTTGACTCAAATCATACAAACTGTCAAAAGCCACAACGCAATACCTATAAATTGAATCAGTGGAAACATGCATATTCATAAAATGAGCACTGATGTTGTTATTAGCACCCCATACAAAAGCATCCGCATCATCATAGTCAAGAAAGAGCGAATAGTTTGGTGAAACTAAAGGTGCAGAAAGTTTTTTTTGTATACTAAAGCTTGGCCTTTCAAATTTAATTTCCATACTGTTTGGAGCAGAGGATAAAACAGGTGTTTGCGCATTCGCTGTATGGAACAGAAAGAGCACAAAGAGCACGATGAGGGTGAAAATCTTTTTCATAATAAACTTAGATATTAGTTATATGTTTAAAAGCTGCTTTGCAAATGTAAAACTTTTCTCTATAGGAGATCATGCAATTTCTTTTTCATATTCTTCAATCGGGGAACAAGCACAAATCAGGTTTCTGTCGCCATGTGCATTATCTATTTTTCCAACTGAAGGCCAGAATTTATTTTCGCGAACCCATTTTAAAGGGTATGCGGCTTTCTCGCGGGCATATGCATGTTTCCAATTATCGGCAATCAACGCTTTGGCAGTGTGTGGCGCATTCTTCAGAACATTATCTGCAGCATCTTCCTTTTTAGAAATAACCTCTTCTATCTCTTTTCGAATAGAAATGAGGGCATCGCAAAACTTATCAAGTTCTTCCAGCGATTCGCTTTCGGTAGGTTCCACCATGAGCGAATCATGTACAGGGAATGAAACGGTGGGAGCATGAAATCCGTAATCCATAAGGCGCTTGGCAATGTCGCCCACCTCTACACCCGAAGCACGTTTGATCTCCACGCAATCCAAGATCATCTCGTGCGCAACTCGTCCATTCTTCCCTACATATAATATAGGGTAATATTTTTTCAGCACATCTTTCATGTAATTCGCATTCAAAATCGCATAGCGTGTTGCATCCGTTACACCTTGCTTGCCAAGCATCTTTATATATCCGTAAGAAATAAGAAGAATGAGTGCACTGCCAAAGGGAGCAGCGGATACAGACCCCACCCCTAAAGGAAGAGAACCATGATCTGCTCCCTTTAGGGAAGGAGCTTGAGGTAAAAACGGAACAAGATGAGCCACCACTCCAATCGGTCCAACACCTGGACCTCCGCCTCCATGAGGAATTGCAAATGTTTTATGAAGATTCAAATGGCAAACATCCGCGCCAATAGTTGCAGGACTTGTGATCCCCACTTGCGCATTCATGTTCGCTCCATCCATATAAACCTGTCCGCCATTTTGATGAACGATGTTTGTAATTTCAGTAATTGCTTCTTCAAAAACTCCGTGCGTAGATGGATAAGTAACCATCAAACAGGAAAGATTTACTTTATGTTTTTCCGCTTTTTCTTTCAGATCATTTACATCCACATTTCCATTAGCATCGCATTTCACGATGATGATATCCATTCCAGCCATTGCCGCACTCGCAGGATTTGTTCCGTGAGCGGAAGAAGGGATCAGCACCACATTTCTATGCGCATCGCCTTTGCTTCTATGGTACGCCTGAATAACGAGTAAGCCGGCATACTCACCTGAAGCACCGCTGTTCGGCTGAAATGAAATGGCCGCGAAGCCCGTGATCTCACAAAGAAATTTCTCAAGTTCGCTAATTACTATTTTATATCCTTCTGCCTGATCTGCAGGAACAAAGGGATGAATGTTCGCAAACTCAGCCCATGTGATCGGGTACAGTTCGGATGCTGAATTGAGTTTCATGGTGCAAGAACCGAGAGAGATCATGGAATGAGTGAGTGACAGATCTTTATTTTCCAAGCGCTTGATGTAACGCATCATTTCAGTTTCAGAATGATAGGTATTGAAGGTCGGATGTGTCATGAATGCCGACTGGCGGTTGAAAGAAGAATTTTTAATTACACTTTTACTGGTCTCACCATTTAAAGCAGGAACAGAAACATTTTTCCCAAGCGCCTCTGCGAAAACTTCAACAATTTCTTTTGCATCTTTTCCCGTGGTAGTTTCATCCAGCGCAATAGCAACAAGCTGTGCATCATACCTGAAATTAATCTGCTTTCCTTCTGAAACCGTTTTTATCTTTTGAATCAGGGTTTTATCGGAAATAGAAACCGAAATTGTATCAAAGAAATATTTGTTGTCATTTTTCAGTCCGAGTTTTTCCAATTGTTCTGCAACCTGGCAAGCGAGATGATGAATCTTTTCTGCGATGGCTTTCACTCCTTTGGGTCCGTGATACACTCCATACATACTTGCCATGATGGCGAGGAGCGCCTGTGCAGTACAAATATTTGAAGTCGCCTTTTCCCTCCGGATGTGTTGCTCCCGGGTTTGCAAAGCCATACGCAATGCAGGATTTCCGGATGAATCTACTGACACGCCAATGATTCTGCCGGGCAACGAACGCTTGAAATCTTCTTTCGTAGCGAAGAATGCTGCATGCGGTCCACCATATCCCATCGGAACGCCAAAGCGCTGGGAATTGCCGAGTACCACATCGGCACCCCATTCTCCCGGAGGAACAAGCAAAGTCAGACTCATCAGATCGGCAGCTACTGCCACAAATGCATTTGCAGCATGCATTTTATTTACGAATTCTTTGTAATCAGAAATATTTCCATTTGTATCGGGATATTGAATGAGGGCACCGAATATAGATTCAGAATTTGGGATTAAGGATTTAGGGTTTACATCTCCAACGACAATTTTTATTCCAAGAAGTAATGCTCTGGTTTTTACCACATCGATCGTTTGCGGAAAACATGCTGAGGAAACAAAAAAAGTATTTGCAGAAGATTTTGTTTTCGGGCGTGAATTATAAAACAGAAGCATTGCTTCAGCGGCAGCGGTTGCTTCATCTAAAAGCGATGCATTTGCAATCGGCAAACCTGTTAAGTCTATCACCATGGTTTGAAAATTTAGAAGCGCTTCTAATCTTCCCTGAGAAATTTCTGCCTGATAAGGCGTATAGGCGGTGTACCATCCCGGATTTTCAAGAACATTGCGCTGAACCACCGCAGGAAGGATGCAATTATAATATCCGAGACCGATATATGATTTGAATATCTTGTTACGCGAAGCGGTACTCTTCAGCTCTTTTAAATATTCGAACTCGCTCAAGCCATCCGGAAGGTTAAGCGGTTTTTTCAGCCGTATGTTAGAAGGAATAGTTTGGTTGATGAGTTCATCAAGCGTAGATGCCCCAATTTTCTGAAGCATGGTTGTTACGTCTTTTTCTCTGGGTCCGATGTGTCGCGATGCGAATGAAGTAGATGCCATACACTTTTTTATTAGTAGTGAATAAATCGATTTTCTAGAAACGGGCAAATATAAAAACAAAAGGACAGGGAAATAATGATGAATGTTACAAAAAACTTAATGCTACATTTAACGAAATTTTCTGTGTTTGTGAACCCTAAAAACCGCAATTTACTTCTCCTCCATTTAATTATTTTCATCTGGGGCTGGACGGCAGTACTCGGAAAAATAATTACACTTCCCACACTGCAATTAATATGGCTTCGGGTGATGATTGCATTCATCGGCATACTGGCGTATGCGCTGTATAAAAAAACTCCGCTCTTTCCTTCAGGAAAAATTGTTTTGCAGCTTCTTGGTATCGGATTGATAGTGGGCGTACACTGGATATGTTTTTACGGTGCAGTAAAAGCAAGTAATGTTTCTGTTACTCTCGCCTGTTGTTCCACAGGTACTTTATTCACCTCGCTGATAGAACCCATTGTTTATAAAACAAAAGTGTTGTGGTATGAAATTTTTTTCGGACTTGTTGTGATTGGCGCATTGCTCATGATCTTCAATGTAGAAACAAAATACACCCTGGGAATTCTGCTGGGAATTGGCTCTGCACTCACATATTCCATTATGACGGTGACAAACAGCATTATGAGCAGGAAAAATATTGGCGCAGATGTAATTTCTGTTTATGAGATGATCGGGTGCTGGATTTGTATCTCCATTTTTCTTTTCTCGCTGGAACCGAGCACGGCAACTGTTTCAGGCATCAGCGCGCAGGATTGGTTTTATCTTTTAGTGCTTGCTGTTGTGTGCACCACCGTTCCTTTTATTGTAGGCGTAGCTATTTTGAGAAACATAAGCCCTTATACCATGTCGCTCACCTTAAATCTTGAAACTATTTACGGAATATTGTTTGCGTTTTTTATTTTCAAAAGCAGCGAGATCATGTCTCCTACGTTTTACATTGGAGCTGTGGTTATTCTTGTCGTTGTGTTTGCAGATGCGTGGATAAAAAGTAAAAGGTAGTAGATGACTACATATTATCAGACATGCACAAAAAACAAATTGAAATTCAATCTGCAATTTTCCCTTGTGATTTTTCATTAAGTTTGTATTGTTCATTTCATATTTAAAAATATCTGTGCCATCCAATATCCAACATCCAACATCCAATATCTTAAAGAACATATACTGCAATTCTTTGTTTGAATATTCCCGCCTAAAAACTCGGGAAGTAAAAGTGGGTGAGTTGAGAATTGGCGGTACTAATCCCATCCGCATTCAGTCCATGACCACGACTGACACGATGGATACCATCAAAACCGTTGAACAAAGCATCCGCATGATCGAAGCAGGATGTGAGCTGGTGCGCATCACGGCTCCCAGCATCAACGAAGCAAAAAATCTTGAGAACATAAAAAATGAATTGCGCAAACGCGGATATAACACTCCCATTTGTGCCGATATTCATTTTACTCCCAATGCGGCAGAACTTGCCGCAGGCATTGTAGAAAAAGTAAGGGTGAACCCCGGCAATTATGCCGATAGAAAAAAATTTGAACATATTGAATACACCGATAAAAGTTATGATGAGGAATTAGAAAGAATCCGCGAGCGGTTTCTTCCGCTGATAAAAATCTGCAAAGAGAACGGAACTGCAATGCGCATCGGAACCAATCACGGTTCATTGTCAGACAGAATTCTCAGCCGTTATGGCGATACTCCGCTCGGAATGGTGGAAAGCGCACTGGAGTTCCTGCGCATCTGCGAGGAAGTCAACTATTTTGACATCGTGCTTTCCATGAAAGCCAGCAATACGCAGGTGATGGTGCAGGCGTATCGCTTGCTTGTACATAAGATGTTGGAAACAGATAGAAATTACCCCCTTCATCTTGGGGTTACCGAAGCAGGGGATGGAGAAGATGGAAGAATTAAATCTGCAGTAGGCATCGGAACATTATTGGAAGATGGTTTGGGTGATACCATCCGCGTTTCTCTCACCGAAGAGCCGGAATTTGAAATTCCGGTGGCGAAAAATTTGATTGAAAGATATTCTAAAAGAAAGATGGCAGATGGCAGATGGCAGATGGCAGATGGACAAGTATCAAAACTTTCATATTCTCCTTTTGAATATAGAAGAAGAGAAACTGCACCTGTCGTAAATATTGGAGGATATAATGTACCGAGGGTGGTGGCGGATTTTTCTGACCTCTCCCCCATCCCATCTCCCCAAAGAGAGGGGAGAGTTACTCCTGCAAGTTTTGGTGCTGTAGGATACAATTATTCTGAAAAGTTTGATAAATGGAATCTATCGGATCAAGCCTGCGATTATATTTATCTGGGCAATAATGAAATTGATTTTGAAATTCCGGGAACGCTTGGTTTGATATATAATGCAAAAACATTTTCAAAGCTGAAAAACAAAACCCGCGCGTATCCTCTTTTTTGTGGTGAAGAATATTTTTCAATGGAGGAAAGATCAAAGGAATTAAATTTTGTTTCTGTTGACCAAGACAGCCTAAAAAATCTAAAATCTAAAATCCAAAATCCGGATTCTACTTTGGTTTTGATTTTTGAAACGAATAATGAACACAGTATGGCGGAACAGCGCAGAATGTTTTTTGAATTAATGTCACCCCTCTCCGACTCTCCCGACAAGGGAAAGGGGTTAAAAATTCCTGTTATCATAAAAAGAACCTACAAAGATATATCTGAAGAAAAATTTCAACTCTATTCTTCCACAGATTTTGGAGGATTGCTGCTTGACGGATTTGGAGATGGTGTTTGGATAAGTTACCCCTACCCTAAAGGGAGAAATACTGAAAAAGAAAACAGTACTATTGCCGGCAGTAAACAACAGATCCCTTTAGGGCGGGGGGCAACCAATTCTACAGCATTCGGTATTCTTCAGGCAACACGCACACGCATTTCAAAAACAGAATACATTTCCTGTCCATCCTGCGGCAGAACACTTTTTGACTTGCAGGAAACTACTGCGAAAATCCGTGCACGCACTTCGCATCTCAAAGGCGTGAAGATCGGAATTATGGGATGCATTGTGAATGGTCCCGGTGAAATGGCGGATGCAGATTACGGCTATGTGGGAACGAGCGTTGGAAAGATCACTTTGTACAAAGGAAAAGAAGTGGTGAAAAAAAATATTACTGCAGAGACAGCAGTGGATGAGTTGATTGAGTTGATCAAGTCGAATGGTGATTGGGTGGAAACAAAATAAATTATTGTAATTTCGTATTGGCTGCTAAACGTTAAACATTAAACTTTAAACTACCAGATGCCCATTTACTACAAACTCGGAAAAATTCCTCAGAAACGTCACACACAATTTGCTAATCCGAAAGGAAAGAAAGGTCATCCCTATTACTACGAACAATTGTTCGGCACGGAAGGATTTTCAGGAATGTCGTCTTTGCTCTATCACACGCATCGCCCAACGATGGTGAAAGAAATTGTAAAGTCGTACAGCGTGGAGCCAAAGATCGCTATACAGAAAAATATCAAGGCGCGGCTTCTCGATGGATTTCAGGTTGAGCCGAAAGACGATTTTCTGGAAAGCAGAACAGCTCTTCTGGTGAACAGTGATGTGTATCTTGGCCTTGCCGCTCCGAGAAAATCTTTGAAAAGTTATTTCTACAAGAATGCCGATGCCGATGAAATGCTTTTCATTCATAAAGGAAGCGGAACACTCAGAACTTTTCTGGGCAATATAAAGTTTGAGTACGGAGATTATCTCATCATCCCTCGCGGAATGATCTATCAAATCGATTTTGATACGAAAGAAAATCGTTTACTTTACCTTGAATCTTTTTCTCCCATCTATACTCCCAAGAGATACAGAAATCATTTCGGTCAGCTGCTGGAACATTCTCCTTTCTGCGAACGAGATCTGAAACTTCCGAAAAATCTGGAGACTTACGACCGCAAGGGGAATTTTTTAATGAAAATTAAAAAAGAAGGGGTGATCCATGAAGTAATTTTCGCTTCGCATCCTTTTGATGTGGTGGGCTGGGACGGATATAATTTTCCCTACGGATTTTCCATTCACAATTTTGAACCGATAACAGGACGTGTGCATTTGCCTCCGCCTATTCATCAGACATTCGAGACGAATACTTTTGTGGTTTGCTCTTTCTGTCCGCGCTTGTATGATTATCATCCGAAATCTATTCCCGCTCCATACCAGCACAGCAACATTGATTCGGACGAAGTGCTTTATTATGTGGACGGAGATTTTATGAGCCGCAATGATATAAAGCAGGGACATATCACGTTACATCCCAAAGGAATTCCTCATGGTCCGGCACCGGGCGCGATGGAACGAAGCATCGGACAAAAAGAAACGAAGGAACTTGCCGTGATGGTGGACACTTTCCGTCCGTTTATGGTAACGGAAGCTGCAATGAAAATTGATGACGGGAACTATTATAAGAGTTGGGTGGAATGACCCCACCCTAACCCTCTCCCCAAGGAAAGGGAACAAAAGCAAACACAAACTTGAAACTTTAAACCTTAAACATGAAACTCGCCCTTGGCGCTGACCACGCAGGATTTTCTCTCAAAGAGAAACTGAAAAAATATTTACTGGAGAAAGGAATTGAAGTAAAAGATTTTGGTTGTCATTCCGAACAAAGCGTTGACTATCCCGACTTCGCACATCCTGTTGCCAGTGCAGTAGAAAAAAAAGAATCCGACTTTGGTTTGCTCATGTGCGGAAGCGGAAACGGAATAAACATGACTGCCAACAAACATGCAGGCATACGCGCAGCACTTTGCTGGTCTTCTGAAATTGCAAAACTCTCTCGCCAACACAACGATGCAAATATCCTGACACTGCCTGCACGCTTTATTGAAGAAACAGAAGCAAAAAAATGTCTGGATATTTTTCTCTCCACTCCGTTTGAAGGAGGAAGACATGAGGGAAGAGTGAAGAAGATTAATTGTTAGCAACCATTTTAAAACCCGACAATAAATTGACCCGACAAACAATAATTTTTATTTTTCTATCACTTACTTTCGTACAAAGTTTTTCACAGACCGACAGAAATGTGAAAATAAAAATTTCGACAGAGTGGATTGAGAAAGTTCACAAGTACGACTTCAAGCAAAACAACTCGACACTCTTAAAAGAGTTTGAAAATTTTATCAAGCCCGACACCCTTGTAGGTTCAAAAGAAGATCATCACAAGAGCGGTGGCATTTTCAATCCAATGTTTGTAAATCTTGATAGTGACCCGTTAGAAGAAATGATTGGACTTTTCGGTTGGTCAGAAAATGACCCGACACTTGCAGTATTCAAAAAGATTGATGACTCTTGGTATTTGATTTACTATGAGCCGTTCTACATGTTCTATAATTCACCAGAACTTCAAGTAGCAAATATTTTTTCTGCAAACAAAACATTTTATATCAGGTGGCTGAATGAACGTGGCTCCGGAATTTATTCAGACTCATATCATTTTTACAAACTGATAAACAGTAAAGTTTATCACTGCCTTGAACTGATTCACGAAGCAAGAATTTCTGGTTGGGGACTATATTTAAACCAGACAGTAGAAATGAATTTCAAATTTAACTGTGCTACTGCTGATGAACTATGGGTGACTTATAATTACAATTTTTTCCCTGGCGCAGTTTATGAAAATGATGCTCCTTGGGAAAGACACGAAGATATTTCACTTGTAAAAGGAGACAATGATGGTGTAAATTACCAATGGGACACACACTCATTCACTTATCGACCTCAATTTTATACATTCAGTAAAGGAAATTTAACCGAGCAAAAAATTTCGTGCTTTGGTTCTTTTGGTAATGATACTTTGTTTGTGAAAGCTTTTGACTATGAAATAAAGCAAACTCTTGACAAAGGAACAGAGGAGCAAAAAAAACTACTGAAAAAATATTTAGACATCGTGAGCAAAGGACAAAAAGCAACTTCACCGACTGGTGAATTAGAAGAAAAGGGGCAAGTTGGCAAACTTAAATTTTACGGGACAAAAAAGAAAAAATAAAACACTGAATAGTTTCGCACTATACAGTTCTCGTAAGACAATCACGACCGACAAAAAAAGGCTGCCAACAGAAGGACACTGAAGTTATCCGCATTTAATTTCTTTTGATAATTTTACGGATACATACTCTGAATAAAAAGTTAATACAATTTTGTTAATGAAAATCACCTTCCTCGGCACAGGCACTTCACAAGGCGTTCCCATAATAGGATGCAGATGCAGGGTGTGTGATTCGTTAAATCCTAAAGACAAGCGACTACGTTCTTCGGTAATGATTGAAACCCAGGGAAAAAGATTTGTAATTGACACAGGACCTGATTTCCGCCAGCAAATGCTGAGAGAAAAAGCAGATCGCATTGATGCGATAATCTACACGCACGATCACCGCGACCATGTTGCCGGATTGGATGATATACGCGCATTCAATTATATCATGAAAAAAAATATGGATTTGTACGCCAGCAAACAAGTTCAGCAAGGCATTCGTGAACAGTTTGGCTATATCTTCAAAGAGAAAAAATATCCGGGCATTCCTGAAATTACTTTTCACACCATTGAGAACAAACCGTTCAGTATTGCAGGTGTGGAATTCATTCCTGTTCTTGTAAAACACATGCACCTGAACGTATTTGGTTTTCGTGTCGGAAATTTTACCTACATCACCGATGCCAATTTTATTCCGGAAGAAGAGAAGAAAAAAATTTACGGCTCAGAAGTTTTGGTGCTGAATGCGCTGCGGCACGAATCGCATCCTTCTCACTTCACACTGGATGAAGCCATCGCGCAAATAAATGAACTGAAACCAAAAACCGCCTACCTTATTCACATGAGTCATCAAATTGGTCTGCACGAAGAAGTAGAAGATATTTTACCGGATAATATAAAGCTCTCACATGACGGGCTCTGTCTTTCTCTCTGAATTCTTCTCCTAAAAAAAATCCCTATCTGTATTTCACTATTCTGAGCATTGATTTAATATTAAGCAGACGACTTGCGAAAGCCCAGATACCGCATGCCGCCACCATGATTAGAAAATTTATTTGCCATTCATGATAAATATTTTTTGAGAAGTAATTTATTAAAACAACTCCTGCAATGAAAATAATTAATGTTAAGATCAATCGGTAATTAATTCTGAATTTGAAAACACTTTGAGCAATCAGCACCTGTATGAATGCTGTAAAAAATTGCGTTGTCAAACTTGAAACGGCTGAGCCTGTTGCCTCGTATCTGGGAATCAAAAATAAATTCATTGTAATATTTATAAGAATGCCGCTTGCCGCCATAAGATTAAGTTCGCGGAGGTTGCCGTTGGCAGTGAGGAGTGTACCAAAAATATACGTAGTGGAGGTCGCAACAAAACAGGTCATCAGTATCGGAAATATGATGGATGCCTGCTCAAGGTGTTCCTTGCCATACAGCAGATCCATTAATTCAGCGGAGTAAAACCAACATCCCACCGCAACAACAATTCCAGGCGTGATCAGAAGAATGAATGCTGTTTTCAGGAGCGGCTCTATTGATTCTTTAAACTTTAGCATTCGTGCAAAGATGGGAAGAAGAATTCCGGCAAAAAGTACTGAAAGCATATTGGCTGCGTCCAGAAGCCGGAACCCCTGTGCATAAATTCCTGCTTGCTCTGCTCCGTTGGGAAGCATGCGCTCCACCATCACAGTATCCAAGCGGTTGTAACATGCCATTAACATACCTAGCACAGCAAAGGGAAAACTTTTTTTGAAGATCATCATGGCAAAGGCACGGGATAGTTTGAATTTCGCAAACTGTGTTTTGCTCAGCACAATGAAAAAGGCAATGATCGCTGTAATGCTATAAGCTACTGTCTGCGCATACACATAATCCATGATGTCAGGATTTCTGTCAAGCACATGTCCCCATAATAAAAAACAACTGATGGTAATCAGGATGACCCGGTCCAGAACCGAGACAATACTATCCACCCAAAAAAGCAGCAGCCCTGCAATATTAGAGCGGAGGTAAGCGATAAAAGAAATTAAAAACTGATTGAACCCGAGCAGGAGCATCAGTTTCATCAGGCGGAAATCATATTGAATAACCAGTCCTATGACAAATGCCAGAGTAATATATACAAGCGCGAGTAAAAGCTTCAGGATAACGAGGGAAGAAAAATGTTTTGTGAGCAGATGATTGTTCTGCGCGATGTTGATGTTATTAAAATTGGTAATTCCGAAATCAAGAATGATGTTCAGTACAAATGAAAAATTAAAAAGTGCAAAGTACAGCCCGAAGTTTTCTGCATGTACTGTCTTCTGCCAGTTCAAATCAATAATGAGTACATGAAACGGCTTGATAAGCAAATTCAGAAAAAGAAGAAAGGCCAGGTTCTTGACGAATTTTTTCTGTATAACACTCATATGATAACAAACTGGAATATTATATCTCTTTCAAAATTTATAGTTTAAACTGACTATAATAAGGTTGAGCTTGAATCGAAAATTTCTTCTTCTATTTCTATATCTCTCAGCCATTTTCTACTATGAACGAAGTTTATTCTTTCTGCAACACCTAACTTTTGTGTTGGAAATAATTTGAACAACAAAGGAATGATATTTACACGAACCATACAACTATTTTTCGGGTATTTTTCTTATGCTTATTATGAGGTTTTTCATCGCGAATAAATGCCTACACGATCATAATCCTAAATCATTGTAAGGACTGTTTATCTCACGCACTTCTCCGGGCATCATTTTTCCAAGAGAGATTTTTTCAATGCCAATGCGCACAAGGCGCAGTGTAGGGAAACCAACGCTCGCAGTCATTTTCCGCACCTGCCTGTTTTTCCCTTCCTGCAAAGTAATTTCTATCCAGGAAGTAGGAATGTTTTTTCTGAAACGGATGGGAGGATTTCTTTCCGGCAGATTGGGTTCCTTATCTAAAATAACTTTCGAAGGCAGGGTTTTATAATCTTTTCCATCCATACTAATAGTTACACCCTGTTCTAATTTCTTTTTTGCCTCTTCTGAAAAAACTCCTTCCACTTGCACGAGATATGTCCGATTGTGTTTAAATTTCGGATTAAGCAGCAAGTGATTCACTTGCTTGTCGTTTGTGAGAAGCAAAAATCCTTCGCTGTCGGCATCCAATCTTCCCACCGGATACACATCTTTCGGGAAACTGTAACTCAGATTGGCAAGTGTTTTATGCGTTCCCTCTCTCGTAAATTGGGAGAGCATTTCATAGGGCTTGTAGATTATAAAATATCGAGGAGAAATCATTTTTGGAAAATTACATAGAAAATGTAATCGCCAAAGAAAAAACGTGGAATAATATTACTCCGATCAGAGCGGTTTATTTTTAATGACGTTCAGGAATTTGGGCGGATTGAACATTGGTTTCCCTTTTATTCCTGTAAGAAGAATGGAAAATTCAAACGCACCTTTTCCATGTGTGTAATTATTCAAAGAAGAAGTATTAATATCATAACTGAATCTGAAAATATGCTGCTCATATCTCATTCCCGCCTGAATAATAAAGGCATCTTTCACCCTATAGTTTAATCCTCCCATCACATCGTATTTTGTATCCTTTAAATGGTAAAACCCAATACTTCCTATATTCAACTCATGCGCCCTCCCCTGATTCATAAAGAGGAGTGTTGGCCTAATATTTATTTCTTCGTTAATCTTATACTCCGCACCTCCCTGCAACACCCAACGCATTGGAATTCTATCCTTTGTTATTCCGGTGAGCGACTGATTTGGTTTGGTAACATGATAAACAGAATACCCAAAGAAAGGATGGGCTTGCCATTCCGGTTTTTTGTATTTGTAAAACACACCCATGTTTGCATCAAATTTAACGATGCTTGTTTTGTTAAAATTTTCTCCGCTGAGAAGATTGTGATTGAATCCTGAAGGATCCTCGGGTGCAACCTGATTGTCGTAAGTAAAATTATTCGGATCAAAGCTTTTGTAAAGGATTCCCATCTGCGCGCCTACCGAAAGGTTATGCGGACTATTTGCTTCCTTCGTGATCTTGTAGGAAGCAGATGGCATAAAATTAATGGTGTTCAATCCACCTGGTCCGTTTCTGTTTTGAATCAAATATCCTCCCAATCCATATTCCTTGTAAGGCATATCGTAAGCAATAAAAAATGTTGAAAAAGGTTTGACACCAAGGGATCTCCACTGGGAACGGTAATCAGAATAAATCCTGTAATCCGCAACTTTACCAAAATAAATTCCAGTAATCGCAGGATTAAAATAATGCGGAGCTGCATCAAACTGCGACAGGTGAAAATCCTGTGCACGAAGCCCATCCCCGTCCTTCCAAAAAGGAAGAGCGAAAACAATTGCTGACAGAATAATGATTTTTTTCATTGTCATATTTTTAACCCATCCCCTTCTCAAATAAGAATGTTAGGTCGTTATCTTATTATCGTAACATTTCCTTTTATATCCACCTGATCGCCCGCATAGGTTACACCGGTCAATACATAGATATATCTTGATGCCTCCTGATATTTTCCTTTATATTTTCCATCCCATCCTTCATTTTGGGTAGTGGCATGGAAAAGCTCATTGCCCCACTCATTATAAACCCTCCAGTCCATTATCTTCATTGGCCCTCCACGTACATATAAAATATCATTCATTCCATCTCCGTTAGGAGTGAATGCAGTAGGTACTACCACCGTGCTCGGATTGATGAAGAGAGCATGCTTCACTGTATCCGGACATCCCGCACTGTTCATCACGATCAACACCACATTTAATGTTTCCGGCTGAGCGTAAGTATGCAATGTATTCTGGTTCACATCTGTCCCTCCATCACCAAAGTTCCAATCCCATGAAACAGCATTGGTTGAAAGATCGGTGAAAATGATTTCTACTCCCACGTTAACCTTTATACCTGCTGGAGGGGAGAATTCTGCAATGGCAGAAGAAAGAAGAGGGACTGTATCTGCTATGCTTCCAGTACAGCCGCCTGCTGTTGTAACAGAGAGTGTTGCAACATAACTTCCTTCTACACTGTAAGATGCAGCAGCTGTATAAGTGTTTGCTGTGGATGGCATTCCTCCCGGGAAACTCCAGTTCCATAACACGAGACTATCTCCCGCAGAAACAACAGTTGTATCTGTAAACAATGCATTGAACTTACAATCGGTCGTATATTTAAATCCTGCAGTAATGCCTTTAGCATAATGTACTGTATCAGTTTTTGTTGAGATACACCACCCTGAATCAGAAGTAACGGTGAGCAAAGCAAGATATGCACCGGTGGAATCGTAATAGTGTATAGGATTTTGCAATGCGCTGTTATTTCCATCCCCGAAATTCCAAGTGTATGAAATAATATTTCCACCGGAAATAGCTGAGGCGTTGCTGAAGTAAACAGAATCGAGGGCACATGTTGTAAGAACTGTAAATGATGCAACAGGAGATGGATGTATAGTAATAACTTTCGTCATTGTGTCTGAACATCCTGCACTATCCACTACAATTAATATTACAGTGTCTGTTCCGGCAAACGTATAGCTGTAAGGTACATTTTGTGAGATGAAAGTATTGCCATCAATAGTCCAATTCCAGGAAGCAACCGTACCGTTCATTGAAATAGAGGTATCTGTAAATGTGATGAGTTGTCCTGAACAAGTTGTTGAAGCAGAAGATGAGAACAATGCTACAACAGGTTTGCCTGGGCTCACAGAGTCAACATAAGTTGCCGTACATCCCGAATCGGAAGTAACTGCCAAAGTAACTGTAAATGTTCCTGCGGTGCTGTATGAATGAACAGGATTTTGCATGGTGGAAGTATTTCCATCTCCAAAACTCCAGTTCCATGAAATTATATTTCCTGTAGCAAGAGAGGAACTGTCGCTGAAGAATACAGAATCGGATTTACAGGTTAATGTGTATCCAAACAAGGCAGCCGGTGCAGGATTGATAGTTACAAGATGCATTGCAGTATCCGTGGATCCAAGCAGAGTGGTTACCATCAATTTAACAGAATCCGTTCCTGCCTGAACAAATGTGTGTGTTGGATTCTGAGTGGTATCAGATACGCCATCTCCGAAATTCCAGTTCCATGAAATAATACTGTCACCTGCCATTACGGTTGACGTGTTTGTAAATGCTATGGTCTGACCGGAACAAACAGAAGTGGACGAAACAAAATCTGAAATTACGTGAGTGCAGAATGTAACTGTACTAACAAATACAGATGTGCATCCTGAATCAGAAGTAATGCTGAGCGTTACAGTGTACGTTCCTGCAGCAGTATAGGAATGAACAGGATTTTGTAAAGCGCTGATATTTCCATCTCCAAAATTCCAATTCCATATACTTATACTTCCTGAAACAATGGTTGAATTATCTGCGAAGTAAACAGAATCTTTCAGACAATCAACAGTGAAACTGTATGAAGCAAGGGGCGAAGGATAAACATTTACAACGCGCACCGCAGTATCTGAACATCCGGCACTATCCCTTACAATTAATGTTACAGTGTCTGTTCCGCCAACCGTATAAGTATAGTTTACATTTTGAGTGGTAAATGTATTTCCGCCAATGGTCCAATTCCATGAAACAATGGTATCGTTCATTGCCTGCGATGTATCCGTAAATGTTATGGATTGACCGGAACATGCTGTTGAACTAGCAAATCCTGCAATAACAGGTTTTCCCGGAGTTGCTGATCGCATAACAGTTGCTGTACATCCTGAATCAGATATTATGCTGAGTGTTACAGTATATGTTCCTGCAGTAGTATAGGAATGAACAGGATTTTGCAATATGCTGGTATCTCCATCTCCGAAATTCCATCTCCATAAAATTATATTTCCTGTAGTAATAGATGAACTGTCACTGAAGGAAATAGTATCCGATTGACAGGTTACTTTGTAGCCGAACAACACAGTTGGTAACGGATTGATGGTTACTAAATGCATTGCAGTATCCGTGGATCCAAGCAAAGTCGTTACAATCAATTTAACCGAATCTGTTCCTGCCTGAACAAATGTGTGTATTGGATTCTGAACAGTATCAGATCCTCCATCTCCGAAATTCCAGTTCCACGCAATTATGCTGTCACCCGCCATTACCGTTGACATATTCGTAAATGCTATGGTCTGACCGGAACAAGTAGAAGATGAGGAAACAAAATCCGCAGTTACATGAACGCAAGGTGTAACTGCTTTAACAACGGTTGACGTGCATCCTGAATCTGAAGTAAGGCTGAGCGTTACAGTATACGTTCCTGCGGTAGTATAAGAATGAACAGGGTTTTGTGATGTGCTGGTATTTCCATCTCCTAAATTCCAGCTCCATGAAACTATATTTCCGGAAGCAAGGGTTGAATTATCCGAGAAGTAAATAGAATCTGTCTGACAATCAACAGCGAAACTGAATGAAGCAGCAGGCGAAGGATGAACATTTACAATGTGCATTGCAGTATCCGAGCATCCTAAGTTTGTTGTTACAATTAAATTAACAGAATCTGTTCCTAAAGAAATATATGTATGGACAGAATTTTTAGTAACAGCAGATCCTCCGTCTATCGTCCAGTTCCATGCAACAATTGTGTCGTTCACGCCAACAACAGATGATGCATCGCTAAATAAAACGGCCTGTCCGGTACAAATCTGCGCGTTAGCAAATTCTGCAATTGGTTTTCTGCCAATGGTAATTTTCATTATATCGGTTACAGCCAGACACTGTCCGTTTCCGGTTGACGTGAGCACAAGCGTTACACTACTTGTATCATTGTTGCCAGGGATATAGGAAGCATTGAGCGTAGAATCATTCGGAGTAAATGTTCCGTTTCCTGAAGTAGTCCATTGTCCGCCTGTTGCAACAGAATTCACTGAGCCATTCAGCGCAACAGCTACGCCTTCGCAGATAGAAACATCAGCGCCTGCACTCACAACAGGAGCATCAGTAATTGTCAATATCAATGAATCTGCTGCTACTCGACATCCATTGGTGGAAGTAAGTGTAAGTGTTACGCTTCCCGCTGTAGTATCAGCTGCGCTCGGTATATAGGTTGCGTTCAATGCAGAAGAATCAGGAGTAAATATTCCGGTTCCATTAGTTGACCAATAACCGGTTGTTGATCCAGCTGTAATGTTTCCGCTCAGTATTAGCGTATCGTTGTTCGCACACACAGTAACATCCGATCCTGCCGAAACAATCGGAGCAGGAGTTATGTTAATAAGAACCGTATCTGTTACCGCAATGCAATTGCCAAAATTAGTTGTTGTCAAAACAAGTGTTACTCCTCCGGCAGCTGTATCAGCACTGCTTAAGAAATAAGTTGCGTTGAGTGTAGAATCGTTCGGAGCAAATGTTCCGCTACCGAGTGTTGACCATCGTCCGGTTGTTGCACCACCACTCACCGTTCCGTTAAGCTGTGCAGAAGTATCGCCCAAACATACCGGAATATCTGTTCCTGCATTTACTACCGGTGAAGGTCCAAAAGTTACAAGCATTGTATCCGTTACGGGCTGGCATTGTCCGTTTCCTGTAGTTTCAAGAACAAGAATCACAGAACCGGCAACAACATCTGCAGGGCTTGCATTATAAGTTGAATTTAGCGAAAAAGTATCGGGAGAGAAACTTCCGCTTCCGAGTGTTTTCCATCCTCCGCCAGCAGCATTAATGACCGATCCGTTAAGCTGAGCAATCGGATTATTAGAGCATATTGTCTGGTCTGATCCTGCATTCGCAACAGGACCCGAAGTAACTTTAACAATTAAGGTATCTGAAGAAGACGAACATCCTCCGTTGTTTGTCGAAGTAAGAATCAGAAGAACATTTCCAACTAAGGTATCGGCATTAACTGCTGAATAAGCTGCGTTCAGTGTAGTATTTGTGGGAGAGAATGTTCCGTTTCCATTTGGTGTACTCCAAATTCCATTTCCGCTTCCTCCAGAAATAGCTCCGTTGAGTTGAAGAGAATTATTTCCGCACACAGTAGCATTGCTTCCTGCATTTGCAACCGGTGGCTGAGTGATGAAAATTTGCATTAGGTCGGCAACAGCATTACAGCTTCCATTATTGCTGGAAGAGAGAAACAATGTTACAATGCCTGCAGCACTGTCAGCTGAACTGAGCGTATATTGTGCATTCAATGTGTTTGCATCAGGAGAGAACGTTCCGCTTCCCGAAGTTGACCACTGACCGCTTCCTGTGGAAGAAGTTCCGTTCAGAGTAACAGACATTGTTCCTGCGCAAAGGAATCGGTTCGCTCCGGCATTTACTGTAGGAGAAGGAACAATGGTAACAACACTGGAATCAGCAACTGGCGCACATCCGCCAATGGAAGTCAATGTCAATGTAACTGTACCGGTTGAAATATCCGAAGCGCTTGGAGTATAAGTCGCATTCAGCGTTGAATCATTCGGAGCAAATATTCCACTTCCCGAAGTTGTCCAAATACCTGCTGTTGTGGAAGAAGTTCCGTTCAGTGTTGCAAGTAAATTATTCGCACACACAGTTTGATCGATTCCGGCATCTATAACCGGAGGTTTGGTGTATTCAATAATGAGCGTATCAGTAACAGGAGTGCAACTTCCATTTCCGGCTGAAGTCAGAACGAGTTTAACATTTCCGACTGAAGTATCTGTATTGCTCGGAGTATAAGTTGTAATCAATAAAGAGGTGTTTCCAAATGTTCCGCTTCCGAGCGTTGACCACTGCCCGCTTCCTGTAGAAGAACTTCCGTTCAGTGTGGAAATCACATTTGAGAAACAAAGCGTCTGATCTATTCCTGCATTTACAAACGGAGCAGGAGTAATATCGATAAGCATTGTATCTCTTACTGCATTGCACAGTCCGTTTCCAGTTGACGTAAGGATAATGGTTACACTTCTTGCAGCAGTATCAGCGGCACTTGGAGTGTATGTAGCACTCATATTTGCAGTGTCAGAGAAGATTCCGCTTCCGAGTGTTGTCCATCCTGCTCCTGATGATGTAGTGAACGAGCCATTCAAGGTAATCACCGCATTGTTAGCACACACTGTTTGGTCAAGACCTGCATCAACTGTTGGTGCCGGAGTGATAGCGACAAGCATCGTATCTCTTACAACATTACAAGTACCATTGTTTGAAGAAGAAAGCACCAGAGTTAAATTTCCTGCAGAAATATCTCCCGCGCTTGGATTATAAGTTGTATTCAACGAATTTGCATTGGGAGTGAATGTTCCACTTCCATCAAAGGTTGTCCAAACCCCGCTTAAGGTATTTGAAGTTCCAATGAGAGAAACACCAGCATTGTTTCCGCAAACAGTAACATCCAATCCGGCATCTACAATAGGTTTGTCAATATATGTGATGGTAATGCTGTCATCCACTGCATTGCAACTGCCATTATTAGAAGAAGTGAGAACTAAAATCACAGACCCTGCAGTTGTATCGGCAGAACTGGAATTATAAGTTGCACTAAGAGCTGTTGCTGTTGGCGTAAATGTTCCCGTTCCCGTTGTCGTCCAGATTGCGCTTCCTGTGGAAGAAGTTCCATTGATGGGAACATTCGCATTGTTCTTGCAGGCAACCGTGCTGATTCCCGCATTAACACTTGGAGCAGGAGAAAAGAAAAGTGTCATCGTATCTGTTGTGGCATTACAACTTCCGATTCCAGTAGTAGTAAACACAAGTATAACATTACCGGCAGTTGTATCTGCGGTGCTCGGATTATAAGTAGCATTCAATGTTGTTGCATCCGGAACAAAATTGCCACTTCCTAATGTTGTCCAAAGTCCGCCTGTGGCAGCAGAATTTACCGAACCATTGAGCGACACGCTCGCATTATTCGAACAAACAGTTTGATCTACTCCTGCATTTGCAACTGGAGCGTTAGTAATGGTTATAGTTATGGTACTAACAGTTGCAGGACATCCTCCATTATTTGTAGATGTCAATGTTAGCGTAACGGTTCCAGCAGCTGTATCTGCTGCAGTTGGAATATAATTTGCATTCAGCGTTGTGCTTGTCGGGACAAAAGTGCCGGTTCCTGAAGTAGTCCATTGTCCGGTTGTGCTGCCTCCCGAAACAGAACCGTTCAGAGAAACTGTTGCATTATTTCCGCATACTGTTTGATCAACACCTGCATCTACAATAATCGGAGGTGTAATCGTAACCACAGCTGTTTTAGGATTGCTCACACATCCGGAAGCAGAAGTAACCGAAAGAGTATAAGTACCGGCATCTGCCGAAGTCACTCCGACAATACTTGGTTTCTGCAAAGAAGAAGTAAATCCGTTTGGTCCGCTCCATGCGTATGTTGCTCCGGCAATCGTGCTTGCTGTGAGGGATAAATTATTTCCTTCACAAACAGGAGAGTTACTTACTGCCGTTGGATTAGGCGTTGGATTTACAGTTACAGAAGTTATTCCCACAGGTCCTGCACATCCTCCAGTGGATGCAAATACGGAATAGGTTCCTGAAGCAGCAACGAAAGCATTTATGATACTCGGATTCTGCGAAGCAGAAGTAAATCCGTTTGGTCCGCTCCATGAATAGGTTGCCCCTACAGCACTTGCTGTGAGCGATAATGTTTGTCCGGAACAAACAGGAGTATTGCTTCCTGCTGCAGGAGCAACAGGTGTTTGATTAATGATAACACTAATGATTGTATCTGCACTCGTACATCCATTTTCCGTTACGTTCACTGAATAAGTTCCCGCATCAGCGGTTGTTGCTCCGTTGATAACCGGATTCTGAGAAGCAGAAGAATAACTGTTCGGCCCGCTCCATGAATAAGTCGGACTTCCGCTTGCGCTTGCTGTCAAACTTAAATTCTGTCCTTCGCAAATCGGGCTGTTGCTTCCGGCAGATGGAGTCACAGGAGTTTGATTGATGGAAGCATCCACTGTTGCATCAGGACTTGTACAACCGCTTACAGTTAAATTTACTGTGTACGTTCCCGCATCGGGGGTAGCAGCGCTTATGATCACAGGATTTTGCGAAGTAGAAGTAAATCCATTCGGTCCGTTCCATAAATAGGTTGCTCCGCCAACTGAATTAGCAGTCAAACTCAAATCCTGTCCGGAACATACAGTGGAATTGCTTCCTGCGGTTGGAGCAGAAGGCACCTGATTAATTGTCACAGAAACAGTTCCTGCAGGGCTTATACCGCAGCCGGGAACAAGAGCGGTAACAGAATAAGTTCCTGCATCAGCAGTTGTAGCAATAGCTAAAGTTGGATTCTGCAAAGCAGAAGTAAAGCCGTTCGGACCGTTCCATGAATAGGTTACTCCGGAAATAGTATTTGCAGTAAGTGAAAGCGTTTGTCCTGAACACAACGGACTGTTGCTTCCTGCAACGGGAGCTAAAGACGGTGGATTGACAGTAACAGTGGTTGTCCTCACACTGCTTGTACATCCGTCAACAGAAGTTGCGGTTACAGAATAAGTGCCGGAATTGGTTGTTGAAGCAGGAGTAACAACGGGATTCTGCGAAGCAGAAGTAAATCCTCCGGGTCCGCTCCAGTTATAGGTTGCTCCGGTAGCACTTGCTGTAAGTGAAATATCGTTCCCAACGCAAACGGGTGTGTTGCTTCCTGCAACCGGTGCAGTTGGTGTTTGATTAATGGTAACAGAAACTGTTTGTGTAGAAAGCGGAGGACATCCTGCAACCGTTGCCGTCATTGAATAAGTTCCGGATGCAAGCGTACTAACAACACCAACGGCTGGATTTTGCAAAGATGAAGTGAAGCTGTTTGGTCCCGTCCATGCATAGGTGGCTCCAACAAGAGTGCTTGAAGTCAAACTCAGCGTTTGTCCGGAACAAACTGGAGAATTGCTTCCTAAGGTTGGTGCAGAAGGTGGAGGATTTACAATAACTGTACTTGTACTTACCGCGCTTACACATCCGTTAGCAATAGATGAAACAGAAACAGAATAGGTACCCGCATCAGCAGTAGTTGGAGCAAGAATAGTTGGATTTTGTGAAGTGGAAGTAAATCCATTCGGTCCGCTCCATATATAAGTTGTTCCGGCTACTGTGCTTGCTGTGAGAGAAATAGTATTTCCTTCGCAAACAGGACCATTGTTTCCGGCTACAGGAGCAGTTGGAGTAACATTGATAGTAACCGAAACAGTTCCTGCCGTTCCGCTACATCCGTTTTCTGTTGCAATTACTGAATAGGTTCCGTCATCAGCAGTGGTAGTTGGAGAGATAACGGGATCTTGAGAGACAGAAGTAAATCCATTTGGTCCGCTCCATGCATAAGTTGCACTTCCGCTTCCGACTGTACTTGCTGTTAAACTCAGATCTACTCCTTCGCAAATCGGGCTGTTGCTTCCGGCAGATGGAGCAGCTGGAGTCTGATTTATCGTAACTGAAACTGTTCCTGCTGATCCTGTACATCCGCTTGTGGTAGCTGTTACAGAATAGGTTCCTGAAGCAAGAGTTGTAACACTGCCGATAGTTGGATTTTGCGATGAGGATGTGAAACTGTTAGGTCCATTCCAACTGTAACTTGTTCCTGTGTTGCTTGCAGTTAAACTCAGCGTTTGTCCGGAACACACAGGAGAACTGCTGTTTGCCGTTGGTGCAACAGGCGTTTGATTTACAGTAACAGTAGCTGTGCTTCGTGCGCTTGTACATCCTAAAGCAGAAGTAGTGGTTACAGAATAGGTTCCTGAGTTTGTTGTAGCCGCACTTGTGATAAGAGGATTTTGATTTGCAGAAGTGAAACTGCTTGGTCCGCTCCAATTATAAGTTGCACCTGTTCCGTTTGCTGTCAAACTAATATCATTTCCTGAACAAACCGGTGAATTGCTTCCGATAGTCGGAGGAGCCGGTGTTTGATTAATGGTTACAGAAGTCGTTCCTGAAGGTCCAGAACATCCGCTCACTGTAACATAAACAGAATAAGTACCAGATGCAGCTGTGGTCACGCTTGCTATGGTTGGATTTTTTACCGCAGAAGTAAAGCTGTTAGGTCCACTCCATGCATACGTTGCTCCAGCAATGGTGCTTGCAGTTAAACTAAGCGTGCTGCCAGAACAAATTGTACTGTTGTTTCCTGCAACCGGTGCAGCAGGAATTGTGTTTACAATTATAGTTACGGTGGAAGTGTTACTGACACATCCATTCGCAATAGAAGTAACGTTCACAGAATAAGTTCCTGCATCTGATGTGGCAGCAGGAGTGATGACAGGATTTTGTGAAGCTGAAGTGAACCCATTAGGTCCTGACCACGCATAAGTTGTGCCTGCAATGGTACTAGCTGTAAGTGATAAATTATTTCCTTCACAAACAGGACTGTTGCTTCCGGCTGTGGGTGCAGTTGGGGTTTGGTTGATTGTTACAGAAGTTGTTCCTGCAGGTCCAGTGCATCCGCCTACCGTGGCTGTTACGGAATATGTTCCAGATGCAGCAGTTGTGATACCTGCTATTGTAGGGTTTTGTGAAGCAGAAGTAAAACCATTCGGTCCACTCCACAAATATGTAGCACCGGAAACAGTACTTGCAGTCAGTGATAAAGTATTTCCCGAACAAATAGGACTATTATTTCCGGCAGTGGGCGCAGCAGGTGGTGGCGCAATGGTTACAGACGTTGTCTCCTCAGGTCCTGTACACCCAGACACAGTTACAGAAACAGAATATGTTCCTGCATCAGAAGTAGAAACATTTATTACAGTTGGATTTTGTGAAGCGGAAGTAAAACCATTCGGTCCGTTCCAGGAATACGTTGCTCCGGCAACAGTATTTGCAGTAAGACTAAGGGTGGTTCCGGTACAAAGTGGTCCGTTGTTTCCCGCAGAAGATACAGCTGGAATTGGATTTACTGTTACAGAAGTTGTACCGACTGGGCCTGTACAACCACTTTCTGTTGCTACGACAGAATACGTTCCACTTGCAGCCGTAGTTGCTCCGGCAATGGTTGGATTTTGAGATGCCGATGAAAAACTATTTGGACCGTTCCAAGAATAAGTTGAAGTGCCAACTGTACTTGCAGTTAAGCTCAATGTTATCCCTGCGCAAATCGGACTGTTGCTTCCAGCTGTTGGAGCAACAGGTGTTTGATTAATGGTTACCGATGTTGTTCCAGCAGGACCTGTGCAACTACCAATTTTAGCTGTTACAGAATACGTACCTGATCCCAAAGTAGTCACACTTGCAATTGTAGGATTCTGTAAAGCAGAGGAAAAACTATTGGGACCAGTCCAAATATAAGTTGCTCCTCCAATAGTGCTAGCCGTCAGACTCAAGGTTTGTCCCGAACAAACAGGCGCATTGCTTCCAGCGGTTGGAGCAGAAGGTGGTGGTGCAATCGTTACTGAAGTAGTTCCAACTGGCCCTATACATCCTGATGCAGTAGCCACTACAGAATATGTTCCGGCTTCAGAAGTAGTAACACTCGCTATGATAGGATTCTGTGAAGCGGAAGTGAAACTATTCGGTCCGCTCCATGCATACGTTGCACCTGAAATAGTATTGGCAGTTAAAGTTAACATATCACCTGTACACAAAGGACCACTGTTGCCCGCTGTAGGTGCAGAAGGAGTTTGATTGATGGTAACAGTAGTTGTTCCGGCAGGACTTGTGCTGCAGCCGGGTACAGTGGCAGTTACAGAATAAGTGCCAGATGCCAATGTGGTAACTGCTGCAATAGTAGGATTCTGAGAAACAGAAGTAAAGCTATTTGGTCCTGACCAATTATAAGTTGATGCACCGATAATAGTACTGGCAGTTAAACTCAATGTTTGTCCTGAACAAACTGGGGTATTACTTCCTGCTGTTGGAGCACCCGGAGGAGGATTAATGACAACAGAATCTGTTCCAACAGGACCGGTACATCCGCTGACAGTAACATTAACAGAATACGTTCCTGCATCAGCAGTGGAAACACCGGCAACGGTTGGATTTTTTACAGCCGAAGTAAAACTGTTCGGACCATTCCATGCGTACGTTGCTCCGGCAATAGTACTTGCCGTAAGAGATAAAGTTCCACCAACGCAAACCGGACTATTGCTTCCGGCTGTAGGAGCAGCAGGTATCGGGTTAACCGTTACAGATGTTGTTCCGGCAGCACCGGTACATCCACTGACTGTTACGGTAACTGAATAATTTCCCGATGCAGCAGTAGTAGCACCTGCTATCGTTGGATTCTGCGATGCCGAGGTGAATGAGTTAGGGCCTGTCCATGCATAAGTTGCACCTGCGATTGTATTTGCAGTTAAAGATAAAGTACTTCCTGCGCAAATAGGAGTGTTGCTTCCTGGAGTAGGAGCAGATGGAGTTTGATTAATTGTAACTGAAGTAGTTCCTGCAGGTCCGGTTATACATCCGGGAACGGTTGCAGTAACCGAATAAGTTCCGGTGGCAGCTGTTGTGGCGCCTGCTATTGTAGGATTTTGTGAAGCAGAAGTGAAGCTGTTCGGACCACTCCAAGAATAAATTGCACTTGCAATTGTACTTGCGGTGAGAGATAAGGTATTGCCCGAACATACAGCACTATTGCTTCCGGTAGTTGGAGCGCCCGGAGGAGGATTGACAACCACTGAAGTAGTTCCTACAGGTCCCGTGCAACCTGCAACAGTAGCTGTTACAGAATAGGTTCCGGATTCGGCTGTTGTAACGCCTACTATCGTTGGATTTTGTGAAGCAGAAGTAAAACTATTCGGTCCGATCCATGCATACGTTGCTCCTCCGATGGTACTTGCTGTTAAACTTAAATTTCCGCCTATACAAACAGGAGTATTGCTGCTTGCCGCAGGATCAGAAGGAGTTTGATTGATCGTTACAGAAATAGTTGCAACCGGACCGATACATCCGCCAGCATTGGCAAATACTGAATATGTGCCCGAGGCAAGTGTTGTAACAGCACCTATAGTTGGATTCTGTAATGCAGAAGTGAAACTATTGGGTCCGCTCCATGAATAGGAAGGACTTCCGGATGTGCTTGCAGTTAAAGAAAGAGTTTGTCCAGAACAAACCGGAGAATTACTTCCTGCAGTTGGTGCAGATGGAGTTGGATTAATAGTCACAGAAACTGTTCCTGCCGCTCCTGTACATCCTCCCACTGTAGCTGTTACGGAATAGGTGCCATTGCCCGCTGTCGTGATAGCTGCAATAGTTGGATTCTGCGAGGAAGACGTGAAACTGTTTGGTCCGTTCCAATTGTAAGTTGCTCCTGCCACATTGCTTGCTGTTAAACTTAACGTGGTACCTGAACAAATCGGACTGTTACTTCCGACTGTAGGCGTAGCAGGAGGTGGACTCACTGTTACACTCACAGTTCCCGCAGTTCCCGTACATCCTCCTGCTGTTGCTATGACAGAATAAGTTCCTGAAGCATCGGTTGTCGCAGCGCTAATAACTGGATTCTGTGACGTAGAAGTAAAACCATTCGGCCCCGTCCATGAATATGTAATTCCTGTACTGGAAGCTGTTAAACTAAGATCAACCCCTATACAAATCGGACTGTTGCTGCCTGCCGTTGGGGCTACAGGGGTCTGGTTGATTGTTACGCTCGTGGTGCCTGCAGGGCCCGTACAGCCGCCTACGGTGGCTGTTACTGAGTAGGTGCCATTACCCGCAGTCGTTACTGCGCCTATGGTCGGA
>JACRAL010000002.1 GCA_016213435.1 Bacteroidota bacterium | reverse complement strand
TCTTAAACTAATTAAATTACCAGCACTTCCGGTTAAGGTTAAGAGGCCATCAACTTCCTGCGTAGAGCCTGCAGTAAAGACTAAAGATTTACCTGCTGTGGTGCAGGTTAAGTTATTAAATGTAGTATCTCCTGAGAGAGTAGAAGGTTGAGAGTTATCAGTAAATGTCACAGTACCTCCATTAGCATTAAAGGTGCCTGAATTTTGAGTAAAGTTACCTGAGATATCCATATTGCTTGGTGCAATAAAGGTTCCATTGTTTTGAGTAAAGTCATTGTTAATAGCTAAGTCACTTGCAGCGGTAAAACTTCCTGTGCCGGAGATAGTTAAGTCATAATAGTTGTTACCTCCGGAAAGGCTTGCATATGTGCCGTTACCAGTGTATTCAACTATACCTGAATCAGTATCATTAACAAAACCGGTTAAGGTCTCACTACCAATAAGCTTTAATGTGCCATTATTTACGAATGTACCACCAAAGGTAATGTTACTTCCATTTAAATCAACGGTTTTATTTAATGATATCTCAACATTAGGAAGTGTAGTTGTTCCTGTAACTGTGGATGTTCCTGTGCCATCAAAGATTACTGTACCTGTGCCTGAGACAATGCCGGTGTTATAAGTATTACTAATATCTCCGGCGATATTAACATCAAAACCTGCTGTTGTAAGAGTAACTGAGCTTGAGCTAGCTTGCTTTGAGCCTTCTGTACTAAATCCACCTGGATTTGATTGGTTATTGTATTGGGTGCTGATCCAACCACTAGAACGAGCAACGGTTGAGGTGCGCATTTCATCTAACAGGCCTTTGAAATAACCATTGAAAGAACCAATATTAATATCGTTTATTGTAGAGTCGCTTGCAGTGCCGGCTGTTGTGCCTAACAGGGAACCGTCTTTATAAAATGTTAAATTAGTGCCATCAAAAACACAGACAAATTGTGTCCAGGTGCTATCAGGGTAACTCGTTGCTGAACTTAAATAAACTCCTCCAGAGTCGGTAGCAGTAGCAAACATTACTCCTCCATAGAGGTCATATTTAAAGAATAAGTAACCTACTCCATTAGGGTTAGGAGCAGCAGCTGTTTCAGAATAAAACCCATAAATAACAGCCTGGCTACTTGCATTTACCCATACCTCTAATGTGGAAGTACTAGAGTTAGCAATAGCTGCAGTAGATGAAACAGTAATGTAATCATTGCTTCCGTTATTTAGTGTAACAGCTGTTCCGATTAAGCCAGTTGAACCTTGCGTAGCACTTCCTTGGACAGTTCCATCATAATTACCTGTAGAATCCTCTACTGTCCCTGAACCAGCTGCATCATCATAGTGCCAGACTGCCTGATAACCACTACTCCATACTCCGGCAACATTTTCCTGTGAAGAAGTAATGGAGTTATTGGCAAAATACATATAAATGACAGTATTATCTGATTGGTTTTTATCTAACACTGTAGGTATTTTTACCCAAGCAATATATTGGCCGGTTGCTGAGTCATAGTGTTCAATTTCAAAATCAAGCAAATTACCATCCGCATCCTTAAAGATAATATCATAGCCATTAGCATTAGTTACATAGCCACCACTACCTGTTCCTGCTAACTCGCTATCAGTAACAGAGAAGAGCAGAGGATAATCGGTTAGGGCTTCATCAACCTTGGTGTGGTCTATGGTGATGGATTTGTAATAAGCATATCCTGTTCCTTGTCCAAAACTAAGTGTGCCATTAATATCAAGGTTAGCAGTTAAAGTAATTGTTCCTCCTGAAAGCATTAAATTGTAGTAAGTGTTTCCTGCAGCAAGGCCTGTATATGGCCCTACTCCGTAATATTCAACTGTACCTGAATCAGTATCATTATTAAAATTAGTTAATACTTCAGAGCCCTGTAATCTTAATTTACCTTCGTTAGAAAATACAGAAGTAGTAGCAAAGCTAGCATTATGGCCGTTTAAGTTTAAGTTGGCTGAAGCGTTTGATATAGTTAAATTGCCGTTAACAGTTAAATTATTATTAATGCTATAAGTTCCACTATTTGAAATAACTAAATCATAATAAGTATTTCCTGCAGCAAGGCTGGAATAAGTTCCTGTGCCGTAGTATTGAGTAATACCTGAATCAGCATCATTGGTAAAACCGGTTAAGGTCTCAGAACCAACTAATTTAAGAGTACCATTATTAGTAAATGTTCCGGCAAGAGTAAGATTTTTGGCATTTAAGTCAAGGATAGCATCTGAATTAATAGTTAAGTTGTTAATTGTTACTGCTGTAGCTAAGATTGGATCATTGGCTACATCAGTAATTATGGCGCTATCTCCTGCTTCAGGAGTAAAGTTATTATCCCAGTTAGCTGCAGTATCCCAGTCAGTAGAAACAGCCCCTGTCCAGGTTAATAAAGAAGGAATAAAGAACCAGTTAATATTGTTACCAGAGTCAGTAGAGTGGCGTGCATTAATAATAGTGGTATTAATGTTGTTAGAGTTTTGTACATCTACATATGTAACATTTCTTGTTCCTTGTGGGTCAATATACCATTGATTAGTACCTGATCCGCTTGATCTAAGCAGTGTTATAAGATTGCCGCTTGTTCCTGTAAGAGTGAATGTTCCTTCAATGGTTTGAGTTGTCCCGGAGACAAACCTTAAGGTTTTGCCTGCAGTAGTACAGGTAAAATTATAGAAGGTAGTTGAGCCAGTAATAGTTGAATTTCCGCTTCCATTAAAAGTAACGGTTCCATTATTATGATTAAATGTATAACCAAAATTGGTCCAGTTACCGGCGATATTCATATTGCCACTTGGAGCATTAACAGTTTGACCGATTTTAAAATTATAAAAACTATTTTCACTTGAACCAGAAATAGTAGTTGAGAATCCATAGGTAAAAGATACTCCTCCATTATTGTGAATAAATGTGCCATTATTCGTCCAATCGCCAGTGACATACATATCAAAAGGAGGAGCAGTAAGAGTGCCAGTAATGATAATATTGTAAAAAACATATGTGTTTCCGGAGCCAGAAAGGGTGGTTGTGCCATTAAAGGTAACTGTGCCGTTGTTATGATAAAAATGTCCAGAATCAGAACTGGTCCAGTTTCCGGCGACATTTATATTTGTCCAGCTAGGGGCAGTAAGATCGCCGTTAATAGTAACATTGTCGAAGCTATTTGTGCCTGGGCCGGAGATGATGGTTGTGCCATTAAACGCAACTGTTGAATCTGAAGAAGTGAATGTTCCATTATTAATCAGGTTGCCACTTAAGTTTAATGTCCCGGCAGTAATGTTGAATTCGTCATTATTAACAATGTCTTCTGTCACATTAAGAGAATCATCGCCTTGTGCGTATCGGCAGGTGCCTCCTGAGACGGTCAGGGTACCGGTAATATAGTTTGTGCCGCTAAAAAAGTATGCAGCTGAACCGCCTCCGTCATTAAAAGTCAGGTCATGGTAAGTGCCGGTTAAAACAAGCACGGATCCAGAATCTTTTGTATATGTCCAAAGAGATCCATCGTTATTGGTCATGTTGCCGATATGTATATAATAAATGCCTTCATTATTGCATGTTACATTACCGGAGTTGTCTAGTGTAGCGATGTTCTGGTTGTCTGTGCCGGTGTAATAGTTTGCCCCGGAGAAAATGGTAAGGGTGCCAGTGACAGTTAGGCTATTATCATTGGTAGCCATATCAAGAGTGCCGTTTATAACAGAAATATTTTCAGCTGAAAGACCAACATAAAGTATCGGGCTTAAAGTAGTGCCATTAGTAATCGAAATATTATAAAAAGGAGAAACGCCGATTTGAGAAGTGCCGCCACCATCAAAAACAAAAGTTCCGCCATTTGGGTCAATGCTTGGCGCCCAAGTGAAGTTCCCTGAAAGATAAGTTGTAGTAGAAGAAGCAGTAAATTCACCGCCTTGCATGTCAATATCTCCATTTATATCTACTATGCCGGTTGAGCCGTAAAACCCGCCTGCGTTAGTTAATGTGCCGTTAATCTCAACTTCTCCAGAGGAGCAGTAAATGTGCCCGGAGTAATTGCCTTGTACGATGTCAAGAAGTACTCCCCCATTAAAAGTTTGCTTTGCGCTTCCGGCATAGTAATAAGATTCGACTCCTTTTATTGTAGCAAGTCCTGTAATTGTAACTTCTTGTCCATTGGCATCAAAGGCTCCTGAGGTCTGATTGTATGTTCCTTCAACAGTTAGTGCGTTATTTTCAAGTCTAAGAGTAGAGTGTCCCCAACCCACCCAAGACCATTCCGCACTTATAAAGTTGTAAAAACTTTGTCCTCCGCTATCAAGAGTATAGATTAGGTTGGGGCCGTTACCTGTAAATTTCACCGTTCCATTATTGTGGTTAAATGTGCCTCCAGTAACCGACCAGCTACCAGAGACAGTGAAAGTTGCTGCTGAACTGGGTGCTTTGAAGGTTCCGGAAGTAAGGATAAGGCCTTGGCTGGGATCACCGCTACCCAGAGTCAGATTTCCGCTTGAGCCGTTAAATGTGCCTCCGGAGATAGTTAATATGTTAGCTACCGTTACTGCTCCGCTAGAGCAGGTAAAAGTGCCGCCTGAAATAGTAAGGGAATTGTTAAAAGTCTGTGTCCCAGTCTTAGCCAGATATTCACCGCCTGAGATGATGGCTGTTCCGGAAACACCGACTGAGTAGGAGTAGCCATTGGCATCAAAGACCCCGGCTGAATTAGTAAAATTGTTTGCTGCTGTTAAACTACCAGTTACTACTTGTAAGGTTCCTGCTCCGGAGTGAATTATGTTGTAGAATGATGAGTTTCCTTGATATATAGTTTGGGTTATTCCATTACCAGCATCAAAGGTAACTGTGTTGGTGCCAGGAGTAAATGTTCCGTTCCAATAATCAGTATACCAGTTGCCTGAAACTGTAAAATTACCAGAAGGCGCAGTTAAGCTTCCACTTGATAAGGTTAAATTTCCGTTAAGATCAATAGATCCGTTTTGGCCCAGCAAAGTTCCGCCATTAATGGTTAATCCGCCATTTAAGGTTTGGTGTCCTGTCTCCATGTAATATGTTCCACTTGTTATAGTTGTAAGCCCTTCAACTGTTACATCCGCATCCCAGGTGTAGAAATTTCCTGTACCAGCAACAGTTAATGCTCCGTCAATATACAAATCCCATTGCCACAGAGTTATTCCCCAGCCGGTTTTTTCTGAAACAATATTATAAAAATGTTGTCCATTACTTTGTAATTCATCTGCAGAGCCACCACCACCATAAAATCTTACTGTTCCATTATTATGGTTAAATGTTCCTCCGGTAATATCAAAGCTTAAAGCAACATACATTGTTCCTGAAGGAGCAGTAAGAGTTCCAGAAGACAATAATAATCCATTTCCAGCTCCCCAGGTACCAATTATTACCACATCACCGCTTCCTCCGGTAAAAGTGCCGCCTGAAACTGTAAGTCCTCCATTAAGATACTGGGTAGCAGTAGAGGCTTTGTATTCTCCACCGGAAATTGTAGTTCTTCCTGATACACCTACTCCTAGTGCATTGGCATCAAAAGTACCAGCAGAGTTGGTAAGGTTTCCTGTGCAGCCAAGGGCATTGGTATTAAGTTGAAGAATGCCTGCTCCGGAGTGTGTTAAGTTGTAAAAATTAGACGCACCGGAATTCAATGTTTGTGTATTTCCTAGTCCAGCATCAAAAGTAACTGTGCCGTTGTTATGGTTAAAAGTCCCTCCGGTTTTAGACCAATTACCAGATACGGTAAAATTGCCTGTAGGAGCAGTAAAAACGCCTCCGGAAATTATCACATCGCCATTAATATCTACATTTCCAGTTGAACCGGTAAATGATCCGTTAGACATGGTGAAGTTCCCGTTAATTTCAACCTCACCGCTAGAGCAGGTTAAAGCACCTGGCCACCAGCCAATACCATTTAGTATTGTAAGTCCTCCGTTGAAAGTTTGTTTTCCTGTTCCGGCATAATATATGCCTTCTCCATAGACCGCTCCTTCAAGGGTGGTTAGTCCATTAACAGTTACATCATAGTTATTGGCATCAAATCTTGAGCTGATAGTTAAGTATCCTTCCACAATAAGATTATTGTAATTTGTTATGTTGTAATATGGTAATGGTATGTATAAATTATAAAAATTTTCTTCTCCGCTATTAAGAGTTTTTGAAGCATATCCAAGTAATGTTACTGTTCCGTTGTTATGATTAAAGGTTCCTCCGGTTACAGACCAGTCGCCATAAACGTTTAGGTTTGACGGAGCGTTAAAGATGCCTCCAGATAAACCAAAAGTACTAATATCTATTTGTCCAGTTGAGCCGTTAAAGGTGCCTCCTGAGATATTCATATTGCCACTGCCAAGGCTATAATTCCCTGTGTTAAACGTTCCTCCAGCCTGGCTAAAGGTAGCGCAGCTTAAGGCTGCTTCTTGGGTAATTGTCCCTGTATAATAGCTGGTTATGGTAAAATTCCCGCCTGCCCATCCTCCTACATTATTAATAGTGCAGTCTTTATTATAAGGATCCGCCGGGTCAAGGTGAGCAGCGTCTCCAAAAGTGACTGTTTGGGTACCTGTCGGAATAGCATTGCCATCCCAGTTTAGAGCAGTAGACCAGTTGTTATCAGCTCCGCCACCATCCCAGACAGGGTCAATTTCTAGGTTGTAGTTATTACCGTAATCTATGCCTTTGGGTATGATTATAGGTTCAATAGCATAACAGTCTTGAACAACAACTCTTTCTAATAGGTAGTCTTGGGTGGTAACATTAAGGTAATAATATTCACCGGGGTTCTGGGAGTAGAGTTTGATGTAGTATTCTTCGGCACCCTGGTCAGCAGCGCCAACAATGGTTAGAGAGTCATAGAAGCTATAGGTATACCCCGCTTCAAAATATATTTCCTTATCCGGTGTATCACAATAGAAGTTATAAAAGGTAATATTACCGTATAAATAGGTAGGGTTAGTTGATACTAATTGTACTTTTTCTGCATTAAGGGTAAGATTGGTATCTTTGTTATAGATGATTGCGCCGAATCCTTCCGCCACT
>JACRAL010000054.1 GCA_016213435.1 Bacteroidota bacterium | reverse complement strand
TCGGACAATTCTTCAGGAGTAAGTTTTCTCATTTATTTTTAAATTAATGTGGTATTTTCAGTAAATGGTAACAAATAAATACTAAATGATAACAAACAAACTGTAAATGATATCAAAGAACCGGTAAATGATATCGAATAAGATGTAAATGATAACAAACAAAAGGTAAATGATAATGATATTTTTAGCCCCTCAATCCACAAATTTGTGAATTCAATGCTTTTTACGGCACCGGAGTTACAGGAGCAGCATCAGGCGTTGCACCCTGATTGCCTTGTGCTTCAAACATAGGAGCCAGATCATCTGCCACTGCATCGGCACCCGGCACCTGATTGGCTGCTGCCGCTTTGGCGCTGCGATAAAGTTCGCGCGTCCATACATAGGCTTCGCTGAAAGTAGAAAATGAAAAAAAGGACTGAATCCGAATATCCGGATTGCAGCCCTTTAAAAAAATAATGTGAGGATTTTACTGCACTACCACCTTCTCCGTATAAATTTTACCTGCCCCTGCGGGGTCTGCACTCTGCACCTTTACAAAGTAAATTCCTCTGGGCTGGGTGGATAGATCAATTGAGGATTGACCATTTATTATTGTTGATTGGTAAATAAGCTGACCAATATTATTGTAAATAAAAACCTCAATAGGCGTGTTATCGTTTATGTGTAAAACAAAAACACCTGACGTGGGATTTGGAGTAATAGTTATCGCTGTTTCAAAATTATTCTTTGCAACCTCCTCTGCTGTGAGTTGTTGTTGATTCATTCTCCGTAAATTATTACAATCAGGAACTACATATATTTTTGATAATGTATCCGTAAATCCAGTAGAATCAGTAAGCGCTAATCTTACTAAATAATCTCCAGACTGAGTGTATAATATTTTCGCTACTTTATCTGTAGAGGTTGTTCCGTTACCATAATCCCACCAATAATTTGTGAACGATATCGTGTCTCCATCTAAACCATAAATTTTAAGTGTGTCAGGGCGACAAGCCAAAGTGTCAATATGATCGTCTTCAATAGAAATAATATCATCTTCAGTTGTTATAACATAATTATTTTTGGAAAGCATTTGAATATTTGGTGCCATCATTCTATTGGCAGTATTTGTATTGCAATTTTCTATTATTGTTTCAAAGTGCGCATTATTCTCAGTTCTAAATCCGGGTTCTAAATAAATGGCGGTTTCTGCTTTAAATATTGTCACAGCACTATTTTTAATAATTACATCACCCGTTGCAGTTGGAGCGCCTACATTATTACCTGCTTTTAATATTCCGCTGGATTTATAGGGCACTTCGTTTACGCCATAATAGAATACGTGATTTTGAATGAGCAAAGGATCTTCGCACATTTCTGCGAGTTCAACATAATCAACATAAAATGCTCCATCTTCGCAAGCAATAGTAATATTTTTTAATTTATCAAAAATATTTCCAATGAATGGAATTGAGTTGAAACGTGGTCCATTTAAAATAACCCAATGTTGGACGAAACTGTAAGGAGGATACATTGCAAAAGAAAGTTTTGTATTACCCCACTTTGCATGCCAATTAGAGCTATTTTTTGAAAAGTATATTCTTGTTCTAGGAGCATCTGGCTGGCAATCTGTATTTGGAAAAAATTGATTTAACCCTTCATAGTTTATTCTGAATAAATAATTTTTTGTTCCGTCCATAGTAGAAATGAGAGGAGACCGTACTGCATCCTGTTCACCTGATTTAGTATGACAGGTAGTGCCATATTTTCTTTTTTCAAGATACATAAATCGGGTGTGACTTGGTATTAGATAGGAGCAGCCATAATCCGGTCCCTTCCAATCTGGTTCTGAATATTTGTAATCACAAATAGATGGCCAAGAATCTGTGCATCTGGCTAATTTCCAATCATAAATATAATTATCTATGGCAGTAGTGCCTGGAACATAAGCTCCAAATTGACATGATGATTCTGATACTGGTGTTCCAGACCCGTTTTCAAAACCTGGATTATGAATTAAATTGGTTTGCGAAAAAAGAAATGTTGGAATAATTGATATAAATAATAATGTATTTTTTTTAGTTTTCATTTTTTTACTTCTTTATTTAATATCGGAGTTGTTTAAAGTCATCCTTAAAAAACAATAAAATCACTAATCAAACCAACAAGCTCACTACGAGCATATAAACTTTACTTGTTTGAAAATCAATCAAAAATCAAACTTTAAACAACTTCATCTTATAATTAATCCCGATTGCAAAACCATAATTTTCCATGCTAGGCAGAATATTATGTATTCCTAATTTGGTAGAAGAAAAATTTTGTAATAAATGCCCTTCTACAAAAAAGTTTATCTGTTTAGATATTTGTTTTTCCAGCCCGACTGAAAAAGCAATGCCCAAATTTATCTTTCTATTGGGACCATTATCAATAATGCTGTCCTTATACTCTTTATTTTCTGGATCTAGAGTTGTAGAAGTTAAGTAATCAACATAACCCCCTGCTGTAAAATAAAAAAGTTTTGTGTCATATCTTAAACTTAAAGGCAAATTTAAATAGTGATAATAAAAAGGTAAATACAGTGTAACAGGATGCGAGTTTGAATAAAAGCGGTTTTCATATACTTTGTTGTAATAATAAACACCACTTTCTAAACTCATTTTAGAAGTTTTTATTCTTTTTATTATTTGCATTCCCCCGCAGTATACTTGATAGAAAAATGGCGATATTGCTATATCTCCGCTTTTATCAGCAATAAGTTTTGCACCTAGCTTGTATTTATAATTATTGGAAGTAATAATACTATCCTGAGCGTATATATTATTAATATATATTACACTGAGTAATAAGAAAGAGAATAATATTGGATGCTTATAGTTTTTCATTTTTCCTTATTTATGCTGTATTGCATTTTGCAAAACTTTTATTGCTTTAGCTTGTTCCTCTAATAATTTTGCCTGCTGTGCCATGCTATCTTTCAATAATTTATTTTCTTGTTCTATTTTCGTAAGTTGTTCATCATGCTTGTATAAATAGAGTTCATGTTCTTCTACATTTTGAAGGATGCCCATGGTAGTATTACCTAAATCATTTCCATTTTTATCCATTTCTTTTGCAGAGGGTACATTTATCAAATGCTTGTTTTGAAAAACTTTTTCCTGTCTTTCCTTAAGAGATAATAAAGAATAGCTATTATCAAAAACAAAATCGCAGGTAAAGGTTTCTATGACAACTCTTTTTGCATGGATTGTACCACAAACAGATAATCTATAATTATTAGAGGATACATCAGGAGCAGTACCTATACCCACATTACCGCTAATCTTGCCAGTTCCGATTACATCTAATCTTGCTTGAGGATTTTCTGTTCCAATACCAATATTTCCATCATCTTGAAGATATAAAAAACCATTAACGTCCCCACCAGGTTGACCTCCGGTGCTGCCAGAGGGTTTCCAGAAATTTAACCCGCCCCATCCATTATTACCATTGGCAGTACCCTTGCTTGCTCCATTCCAATATTGTATTCCCCATTCCCCCAATACATTATTAGGATTTGGATTAAACATTTCTTCTCCGAAAAATAATGACGTGTTCCCGTTTCCATCGTAAACAGAAATGCTTCCATTTACTCTAAGTTTTGCTTTTGTTAGTGGAGGATCATTTGGATTAGCAGTTCCTATTATTACCTGTCCTGTATTATTTGCATTGATGATGGTGTTGAAATCTGCTGGAGACGGCTTGGATTGAATCAGTAAATCTGTAGGAGCGGTTGCATCGGTATAAATCTGATTGGTTGTATTTGTATTACTTAGACCATCAATAATAATAGAGTTCCCGACTTTAATTCTGTTTGCAACATTAATGCTGTCAAAACTTGGATGGCTTGTAGTGGCAGTGATTTGCATGCTGCCATCGGGGAATTTAAACCCGCCTGTTGTGCTGTAAACCGTTCCTGCTACTTCGAGTTTTTCTGTTGGGTACAGAGTGCCTAATCCGAGGTTGCCTTTGCCTGATCCATCCAGTAACTGGCAATAAATATCCGTTGAGTCTGAAGTGCGGAAAACAAGTTTGTTGGCACCTTGGTAATTTCCGGGTCCTGTGGCATGCAGGATAACGCCCTTGGTGCCTGTTCCTCCTCCGGTCATGTATATGCCCGCTGCCGTTTGACCGGTGTTAGTCACTGCAAAAAAGGTGTTGGAAGTGGAAGTGGCGGCAGCTATCGGAAACTGGGTGTTAGATGCTACAACCGCTATGCCTCCCTGGTCTAAACGAATGCTTCCTCCTGACACATGGAATTTATAAAGGGTATTGGGTGTGGCTGTGCCAATGGCTACAGTTCCGTTAGTGTAATAAATGGCGCTGCCCGATGTGGTCCACTGGCTGGCGTTTACTGCTGCTGTTTTTGTATCCACATAGTGTTTGGTGGCTGCTTCAAGCGCATTGGCAGGATCCGCGTTTAAGGTCAGTGTTCCTGTCAGGTTTCCGCCACTGAGGGAAAGATAGCGTGCATCAAAAGCCGGATAGCCATTAGCCCATGCAACAGCGCTTGCAATGGAAGTGGTTCCGTTTCCGCTCACATCACCGCTGAGGGCGATGGGTTGGTTGCCTGTTAAATATCCCAGCGAGGTAACCCATCCTTTGTCAACCAGACTGCGGTTTGTATAAGAGGAAGAAAGATCAGCAGAATAATCGGCAAGGGCATTCAGCGATACATGTCCGTTTGCTGTTATTTCGTTTGCAGTAATATTTCCGGTAGTATTCAGGTTATTGTTTCCGAAAGAAATAGCTCCGGTGGAAGATGTAATAAGGTTGGAACTGATGCTTATGTTGCCCGCTTTCAGCGATAGCGCCTGCGCAAGCGAGTCAAAATACGCATTGCCTGATGCATGCATTCTTCCTGCAACATCTAATTTTTGTGTTGGAGTAGTTGTTCCTATTCCTACCCAGCGGTTGGTATAGGTAATGCCCGATCCGTTTGCCTGCCATAGCGCCTGCGAAAAACTCTGAGTGTTAAAGAAAAGAAGCAATGCCATTGCTCCCCCTATTGGTGTGCTGATGCGGAAATTTATCTTCATGGAAATGTAAATTTTAGTTGCGGTTATTGGTTGGTTAAGAAACATTGGGTTGAAAAAAAAAGCCCTGCACATAAGTATGTACCGGGCTTTGCTGTAAATTATTGTCCTTATTATATGAGTGAGTGAGTGAGTGCCATTGTATTGTGTTTTGCGTTCACAAAGCAAATATAAAATAAATTTCAAAACCGGCAATATGCGGTTTTTCATGAAAATTTTTTTCCCGAACTTATGGGTGTCTCGGCTGGGAAAAAAATTTATTCAAGCAACGCTCTCAGCTTTTTAATGGATTCCTGATTTTCGGGAAGGTCAATAGAGTTTATCACCTTTGCTTTTTCATGATTTGTAAGATGCCAAGAAAGAGATATCTTGTCTGGTATTTCATTCTTCAGCTGAAAATCAATAACATCAACCGGTCCATCAAACCAAGAACTGATATATTCTATTTGCTGGTTCTGCGAGAAATCCTGCATGTAAAACAGATTACCGTAAAAACTTCCGAGCGGACGGCTAAGCGCTCCCATAATGGTGGGCAAAGGATTTTCTTCTATGGGGAATTCTTTATGCCTGTCGCGAATCTGGATGATGACAATTCCGCTGGTGTTGGTGGCAATCCAATTTCGAAAGGAGTATAAATATTTTAATGCGACTTCAATTCCATAATTGTCACGCATGCCGGCATCCATTATTTCAATGGCTGGTTCACTTGGCAGGGAAACAATAGGTGTGATGTAGGGAAATGTTGAACTCATCCTAAGCACGCTGGTAAAAAGAATGTTGTCGGCTTTTTGTTCCCTGAAAAAACGAGAGAACTCAATCCCGTCATTTAAGGGCAACTTGTTCAGCTTATCCGATTGTGCATTTTGCGTAAGAAAAGAAACAGGCAAAGAGGAAACAATGAGCTTTCGGCCGTCATTCACCATGGTAGGAGAAAAGATCATCATTGGAATAATCGCTTCCGATTCGACAAGTCTGTAATCAGAGATGCTTCTGCCTGAAAAAACATTCCGAAGATTATCGTTCAAGCGCTTTTCAAACATATACCCCCTGTCTTTATTGTATTTGTATTCCCCATATTTCACGCTTTGGAAAGAAACAAACCAATCACTTGTTGCAATGCTGAATGCCACTGCATTTAAAACATCTTTTGAAATATCCTTTTGATAAGAGGGGTTATAGAGGTCTTTCAATTTTCCCGACTGATTTTGCCAATATAATTCGCGCAGATAGGCAGCACCGATCATTCCGCCAGAAGAACCTGTTATCAGTGCCACATGTTTTAACAACTCCCCCTGAAGTACGCTATCCGAATATTGTAGGGATTGAAAAGTCCAGAGAGAAGATCGTAATCCACCACCACTGGTGCAGACAACCACAAACTTTGGCTTTTCATTTTTTTGCACTGTGGTTTTCAGATTTTTTAATCTCCACTTATTCAAGGTTTCCAGCATGGCTTTGAAGTCGGCATCGGCAGTATCTTGCTGAGAAGCAAACTTATTCAGGGTGTTATTATCGTAGGATGCTTCCTTGGTATTATAATCCAAACCGTAAACCTTATTGATGTTATTGAAAAACTTCATCTGGTAGAGAAAATTGAGTGCTATTAAAAATACAAACAAAAGCACCGGAGCCCATCCCTTGAAAACAGAATAGAGAGGGATGGGAAGCATGATGAGCATGGTTAGTAAAAGAAATACACTTGCACCGGCAGGAAACATCAGAAAAGGCACTTCGCGAAAGAATCCAAGTCCTAACAAAGTAATTATTGCGATGAAAGAATAGATTCCGGCATTCCTGTAGTTCTGCAGGAACACATTGCGAAGCATTTCTCTTTTATAATGACGAACTGCGCGCACCAGGCGCACACGAAATGGATTACTGAGATAGGTTTCCACGTACCAGTCGCGTGCCTCACGGACGAGATAAGGATTTTTCCAAGATTCATTCCTCCTCTTATATCTCTTGTGCAGTAACTCATCTTGTCCCGCTTCCTGAGATTTTACTCCAAACATTCCGTGAATGTCTTTATTGGTTCTGAAAAAATACAGCAGCGTGAGGGCAACAAAAATTAGGACTCCTCCGAGAAATCCCATCACCATCATAAACTCTTCAAATTTAGAATAAAGATCTTCGCGTTCCAAAAATGAAATTACATTGATGACATAAACGATGAGAAACAAAAGCGGGATAATAAAATTATTGAAGCAGTATTTTGTAAACGGGCTGGAAAGTGTTGCGAGAAAAGGAAATCGGTAACTATTCAGGGTATAACTCGAGATATTGAAAGCCATCACAAATCCTCCGCAGGCAAATCCAATGATAAAATAGGAAAGAGGACTTACTTCATCCAGATATTCAGGGTTTAAAAACAAATACGGAACCCCGTAGCGTGGTGCAAGCGATTGTGTAATAAATCCAAAAAGAAGTCCCCAAATGGATAACAGCAAAAGATTTTTTTTGATATGCAGAAACAATAACTGTAACGGGAAAAAGAAAATTAACCGTCTGATAGTTGGATGATAAAGTAATCTTCTCATATCGTCTTCATTGCCTTTTTGCTTTTACGCTAATACCATTTTTTTTGTTTCAATCCAAAATATTATTTCCCGTTTTAAATTTTTCTTCTAACAATAGCAAGAACGGTTGCTTCCATTTTTTTTGCTTTCTCTTCAATGTTCTTTGCTTTCAGAACGATGCTTCGCGCAAATTTTTTATCAGCGAGCCCTTTCGCGTTGATCTTAACATTCATGCCTGCTCCAAGCACAGCGCTTCGTGCGCATAATGCTCCCACACCGGCATCGGTCACTGAATTAGGATTCCCTTTTTCAACCATTGCCTTTATTATTTCCATTGACTCATAACTCAATTGCATCACCTTAAATGGAATTTCGGTAGCATATTTTGTTGCTGCCTGGATTGCCTTGTCTCTTTCTTTCTTTTCATCGGGCGTAGATTTTGGCAAGCCAAATGCAGTCATGATCTTATTGAAGGCATTTGTGTCTTCATCCACTAATTGCAAAAGTTCATTTTTTATTTTTTGACCCTTCTCCGCCCATTGAGAAAACTCTTCCCATCGCGCATCCCAACCTTTTTTGTGAGAAGAAAGGTTTGCCACCATTGTTCCAAGTGAAATTCCGAGCGCACCAACATAGGCAGAAATACTTCCGCCTCCGGGAGCAGGGCTTTCGCTTGCAGTTTCTTCTGCGAAGTCAACTAAATTCATCTTTACCAACTTCGCACTTGAATCCGTATTCAATAAATATTCAATAATTCTTTCTTCGGGTTTGAAAGGAGCAAGATCATCGAGTCCAAGTGATTTTACCGCGATCTTTATCAATTCCTTTTCTGAAACACCAATCGATCGTTGTTGTTTTTTCAGGAAATATTTTCCTGCATCAAGCATGGATTGCAATGGAATTAATCCGATCAATTCAGAACCTGTAACTCGCATTCCCCGGTTAGCTGCACTCTTCACACACTCTTCAAACGCGATGTGAACAGGAGTAATGTTAATGTCCGTAAGATTCATACTCACTTGTGCAATTCCATATTCCTGAATGAACCAGCCAATTCCTTTTACTGCTTTGCAAGTTCCGGGCTGAATAACTTCTACGCCTTTTTCATTTTTAACTTTTCTTCCCGCCTCGCGCACATCGAATGCCACTGCATTTGCCCTGCGTGTGGAAGTTGTATTCAGATTCACATTGTATGCAATCAGAAAATCGCGTGCACCAATTACAGTTGCACCTCGTTTTGCATCATACTCAGCAGGACCAAAATCGGGTTTCCATTCTGCCAGTTTTATTTTTTTGAAAAAACCTTCGTATTCTCCTTCGCGGATGATGGAAAGATTTTTTCGTATAGGATTTTTTTGTGCGTGTTCGTACAGATAAACGGGGATCTTCAATTCTTTGCCAACACGTTCGGCTAATTTTTTTGCATACTCCGCAGTTTCAGCCATTGAAATTCCGGAAATAGGAATGAACGGACACACATCGGTTGCACCCATTCGCGGATGTTCGCCTTTGTGCTTGCTCATATCGATAAGTTCCCCGGCTTTTTTGATTGCCTGAAAACAGGCTTCAACGCAGGCATCAGGAGTTCCAACCAAGGTCACAACTGTTCTGTTGGTTGCTTTGCCCGGATCAACATTTAAAAGTTTTACTCCGTCAACTTTTTCTATCTCGTCAGCAATTTGTTCGATGATGTGTAAATCATTTCCTTCGGAGAAGTTTGGAACGCATTCAATAAGTGTACTCATAAAAATTAATTATAATTATTTTTCAAAATACTTAATTTATGCCGCAATAAAAATAATCCTAATATGGCTAGAAATATTAAAATGGGCTCAATAATTATTCTATGCCTCGTCTCTACATAAAAAAAAGATTGAAAAAGAGAAAGTGCAATTGGTGCAGAAACCAGAAAAAAAATTCCTTTACTTGAGAACATGCAGAAAAAAACTGCAAATAGGAGCATTCCGCCATACATGATTTTATATAAAGGAATAAAAGTTTGAATTGCCTGAGAATATTCATTTCCTATGTTTTCACGAAACCACCAGAAATTTTTCAGCTTAACAAGATACATTTTGATTACCTGAAAAGGATCCTCTTTCCATATTTCAATATATTTATTCATAAAAAATTTATTCTGATCCTTTACGGAAAGATTAATAAGTAACCCAAAATCCTTACTGCCCAAAGCAGCATAATAGTTTTTCCCGTTTTTAAGGTAATTACTTCCTTCCGAATTATATAGAACTCCTTTCCAGAGTATTTTCCCCGTATTTGAATTAAAACCAAATATCTTATCTGTGTGATAATTCCGGATCAGATAAGGTGCAATAATCATTATTGAAAGGATACTGATAACGGAGAAATTTAAGATGATTTTATTGGTTTCCATATATTTAAAGGATAACAGAAGAAATGGAATAACACAAACCATAAGTGTGGGCCGATCAAGTACAGCGAGTCCATACACCACAGCAAAGATCAAAAGATTAAGCATTGTTTTATTTCGAAAATATACTGTGGTAAAAAAAAGGCATGCATAAAAGAAAAACATATCGAAAGCAAAGGGATGGACATTTGCAAATGAATACCAAAAAATAAACGGATGAAAAAGAACACTACACGCAAGCACAGAGGCTATTTTATCTCTTGCAAAAAAGATTTTATCTATCAGAGAATTTGTTTCAATAAAAAAAACAGCTGCTTTATATGCAAAAAAAGCAGTAGCTCCATTAAATATTAAATGAAGCGCTGCCACATATATCGGAACTATGCCAAAAATTTTATAAACAAAAAAAACAACACCATAATATACAGGAAAGACAAAAGAATGATTTGGCTGCCCGTCATTATAACAGAATGCATCTCCTGTTTGAAGCAAACTCACAGCCATGTTATGGTCCTCCCAAAGGTTGATTTCAGGTTGAATAATAAAAAGAACAACAAGTTGCAGGAGAACAATTATTGAAATAAAAATTGGAATATTTTTACTATTCATAAAACTATGAAATAACCTTCCCGTCCAAAATTACTGTTTCGACCGGATTATTTGCAAATGAATACGGAATAACTGCATAGTTAGGAATTTCTTTCGTAATGAAAATATTTGCCTGTTTGCCGATCGCAATACTTCCATGGGTTTTGCCCAATCCCATTGCATAAGCGGAATTGATCGTAGCAGCATTGATTGCTTCTTCCGGAGTAAGTTTATAATTAATACAGGCGAGAGCAATCATAAAGTTCATGTTTCCGCTAGGACAAGAACCGGGATTGTAATCACTGGCAATGGCAAGAGGCAAACCCGCATCGATCATTTTTCTTGCCGGAGGATATTGCAGTCCAAGAAAAAACTGCGCACCCGGCAAAATGGTCGGCATGGTATCAGAACTTTTCAAAAGAGAAAGATCGCTTTCATTTGCAAATTCCAAATGATCCACACTGAGGGCTTTGGATTCAACGCCCGCCTCTATTCCGCCTGCATGGCTCAATTGCTCTGCATGAACTTTGCCTTTGATTCCGTATTTATTTGCTTCGACAAGAATTCTGATTGTTTCATCTTTCGTAAAATAATTTCTTTCGCAAAACACATCGCAGTAATCCGCTAATTTTTCTTCAGCGATCTTCGGAAGCATTTTACTAATAACATTTTCAATATGATTTTCCTTTGTGATTCCTACAGGAACGGCATGTGCACCTAAAAAAGTTGCCCTTACCGGAATAGCTATATTCCCCTTTATCTTCTTTATCACTCGAAGCATTTTTAGTTCTGCTTCGAAAGAAAGACCGTAACCGCTTTTTATTTCGATCGCTCCTGTCCCAAGCAAGATCACTTCGCGGATCCGTTTCATAGCAGATTCAAACAATTCATCTTCTGTGGCATCCGCTAGTTTTTTTGCCGAGTTCAGGATTCCTCCACCTCGTTTTGCGATCTCTTCGTAGGACAATCCATTGATTCGGTCAACAAATTCCTGCTCACGGTTTCCGGCATAAACAATGTGCGTATGAGAATCGCACCAGCTCGGGAAAACCAATTTACCGCTCGCATCGATTACCTGCAAATTGCTCCAATCAGAAATTCCCGGAAAATCTTTCATCTCTCCGAAATCTGCGATTTTATCCCCTTCAATGGCAAGCCAGGCATTTTCAAGACAAGGAAGTTTTTTCATCTCAAGCCCTGAAACTTTTAATCGCTTACCATCATCGAATTGAACAAGCGACTTTATATTTTTTATCAGGATTTTCACTACTTTTGGTTTGGCAATTCCCTCCAAAGATGAGAAAAATATTGGTATATGTTTTTTGCTTCTTCTACTTACTTCAAACAGATGCATTTTCGCAAGAGATAAACATTCCGGAGGGTTCGAACTTAGATACTTCTTTAGCAAAAGGAAGCAAAGAAAATAGATGGCGAGTTGGATTTTATTTTTCTCCAACTGCAAGTTTTAATCTTGGCGAAAAAATCTTCCCTTTTAACTATGACCCTGCAGATTGTAATTGCTATAAAACATTTGACAAGATAAAAGAACAACCAAGAGTTGGTTATAAATTAGGATTTCAGATACAATCCAAAAAAATTTCACGAAAACTCTTTATTAATATCGGTCTTAATGCAGAAGTTTTTCATTACATGGGAACAACCACAATAACGCATTATGAAAATAAATACCCTTATACCACAAGATCATATTCCTCAGATTATGTTTACTTAGACTTATTTCTTCACTTACCTGTGAAAATGAATTACCAAATCTATTTGAAAAAAAACAGACTGTTAAATTTTAATGTAGGGATATCCGGCTCAACATTTTTTAGAGAAAATGGCAATAGTGAGTATGATGCTTTTCCACCGCATTACATCAAACACAACTGGGCATTATTTGGAATAATGGGTATAGATATTTTAAAGTATACCAAACGAAAACATATACTTCAATGTGGGCCTGAATTTAATTGTGAAATAAATCAATCACCTCTTGGCAGGCGCTTTGCCTCCGCAGGCATCAAATTCGGAATCCTCTTCTGAGTTATTTCTTAATTTTACTGCACAATGTCCAACACAATCGGCAAAATATTTACTCTAACCACTTTTGGCGAATCGCACGGAGTTGCATTGGGCGGAGTAATTGACGGCTGTCCTTCCGGATTAGAAATTGATTTGAATTTTATTCAATCCGAACTCGACCGCAGACGGCCAGGACAATCAAAAATTGTTTCACAAAGAAAAGAAAGTGATAAAGTAGAATTCCTCTCAGGAATTTTTGAAGGAAAAACTACAGGAACACCCATCGGCTTCATCATCCGAAACGAAAACCATAAATCTGAAGACTACGACCATTTAATGGATGCATATCGTCCTTCGCATGCGGATTATACTTATGATAAAAAATACGGCATTAGAGATTATAATGGCGCTGGAAGAGCATCGGCACGCGCCACAGTTTCATCGGTAGTTGGAGGAGCCATTGCAAAACTTTTTCTGAATAAATACGGAATTAAAATATCGGCCTACACTTCGCAGGTGGGAGAAATAAAATTATTGAGGAACTACAAGGAATTGGATTTGTCAAAAATAGAATCGAATGTGGTTCGCTGTCCCGATGAATTGATTGCCGATACCATGATTAAAAGAATTGAGCAAGTGCGTAAAGAAGGCGACACAATCGGAGGCGTAATTACTTGTGTGGCACAACATGTTCCAGCAGGTTTGGGCGAGCCTGTATTTGATAAACTTCATGCCGACCTAGGTAAAGCTATGCTTGGTATCAATGCAGTGAAAGGTTTTGAAATTGGCAGCGGATTCGAAGGAGTGAAGATGAAAGGAAGTGAGCATAACGATGGTCTCATCCCCAACCCTGCTCCAAAGGAGAAGGGGGCGATTGCGTTCAAAACAAATAACAGCGGAGGAGTGCTCGGAGGAATTTCCAATGGTGATGATATTTATTTCCGCGTGGCATTTAAGCCGGTTGCAACCATCATGCAAAAACAAATGACGGTAAATAAAAGAGGAGAAGAAGTTGAGATAAGTGGAAAAGGACGACACGATCCTTGTGTTCTTCCGCGCGCTGTGTCTGTTGTGGAAGCAATGACTGCAATAGTTTTAGCGGATCATTTACTAAGAAATAGAACTATCAAAATGTAGTCACAGAGTAAAATCTGTGAGTTAGTGATTCTTTATCCATTCTACTGCAAACATCCTGGCTTCTTCAAAAAACTCTCTGAACTCATTTTCAAACAAAGGATAATTTTCTTTCAGGTTGTTCACCGACAATTCCATATTCGATTTGAATGTGGTTCTTCGGCTCATACCATATAGTGTTTCACCAATTCCTTCAATCGTTGCATAAGAAACCATGCGGTTGGTTCGCATGGCATATTTCAAAAACATCAATGAATTATCCGGCATTATAAAAATATTTTTCATCATGAGGGAATGGACTTCATCCGCATATTGCTTCAATGGTTTTTCAGAATAGTCTTTCCAGTTTTTAGCAAGAAAGTGATCGTAAAAAATATCCACAACAACTCCGGCATATTTCCTGTAAGCAGGTCGCAGGCGGATCACACTTTGCAAAAAGACAGGATGGTTGTCGCTGTAAAAATCAATGGCGCGGTGAAGCTTAATTCCTTTTGCAATTCCTTCAGGATAATTCTTAAACATACTTCCCTTCACGGAATCAGCAATGAAATTACCTATCATTAACTGATCATCGTTGTCGGAGAGATATAGGTGTGCTAAAAAATTCATAAACCATCGACCCCCGAATTAGTAGAGTAATTTTTTATTTATAATAACAAATTTCAGGCACTTCAAAATAAGAATCAACCCGAATAACGATTATTATTTCTTTTTCGGATAATCAAAGAAAAGCAGTTGCCCGCATCGGTGCATTATATTCTTCCAGCCATCTTCTGATATTTCTATTCCTGCAATTCCTGCTTTTGGCAGATTTTTAATCCGATGGCTATCGGATGCAGAGGGGCAAAAATAATTCACAAGGTCCGTAAGAGAAGGATTGTGTCCCACCAGCATAAGGGATTGAATACCTTCCCCGGTATTTCTTATTATGTCGATCAGTGCGGGAACCGTTGAGTTATAAATAGTTTCGTTTTGAATGATCTTGCCCGAGTATTTAATTATCTTTCCGATAATTTGTGCTGTTTGCAGTGCTCTCCGTGCCGGGCTGGTGATAATGAGATTGGGCAGCACTTCTCTTTGGGCAAGCCGCTTTCCCATTTTTTCCGCATTACTGATTCCTTTTTCGGTGAGCGTCCGGTCAAAATCCATTCCCGTAGCAGATTTGTCTTCTGCTTTGGCATGTCTCATAATGTAAATGGTTTTCATGAAATCTACGAAAAACGATCTCGATAGTTATCGGGAGTACGAACATACGAAAATAAAGAAATCGCTTTTACTATTTCGTATTTTCGTAACGTTCATTTCTCAATAAATTATGAAAAGAATTTGGCGCATCTTTCTGAGAATCTGCTTATGGTTTTGTATTATCAGCATTGTTTCTGTAATTTTTTTTCGCTGGATTCCCGTTCCCGTTACTCCGCTGATGGTGTTGAGAAGCGGCCAACAGTTGTTTGACAGTAAGCGAGAGGTAAAACTGAAAAAGAAATGGATTTTTCTGGAAGAAATCTCTCCCAATCTTCAACTGGCCGTTGTTTGTTCCGAAGACCAGAATTTCTTAGAGCATTACGGATTTGATTTTGATGCAATAGAAAAAGCTGTGGAACATAACGAGCACAGCCGGCACAAGCGCGGAGCCAGCACCATCAGCCAGCAAACGGCAAAAAATGTTTTCCTCTGGCCCGGCAGAAGCTGGATAAGAAAAGGCATGGAAGTGTATTTTACTTTCCTGATAGAAACCTTCTGGAGCAAAGAACGGATCATGGAAGTATATCTGAACGTTATTGAGTTTGGAGATGGGATTTACGGAGCGCAGGCGGCATCCAAAGAGTTTTTTAAGCAGGATGCAAAAAAACTTTCGCGCGAGCAGGCTGCCTTGCTTGTCTCTGTGTTGCCGAATCCCTTTAAGCTGCTGGTGAAAAATCCAAGCGCTTATGTGCGCACGCGGCAAAGCTGGATACGCGGACAAATAAAAAACTGGGGAGGGGAATTAAAGTATGGGGAAGAAGAGAAAGAGAAAAAATAATTATTAAAAGGTATTAGAGGATCTTTAAAAAAACTGCTTGAGTTTAGAGAGAGGTTTTAATATAGTGGTCAACTTGCCGGGCTTTAGTCCGTTTATTTTCCAGGTAAGGCGGTCTTCGCGGTTGGCTTTAATTCTGTTTTTGAAAGTTACATTGCTTTTTCCGCCTGTTCTCATTTTTACCAGCACTTCTGGAATATAAGAGGTGCTGATCTTATGCTTGTACAAAAAACGGAGCATGAGCTCATAGTCTGCCGAAAAAGAAAATAGCGTGTTAAATGCTCCGAACTGCTCGTAGCATTTTCGCTTCACAAAAAAAGTTGGATGGGGAGGCATCCATCCCTTCAAAAAAAGTTTTGGGTAATATGCGCCTGATCTCCAATTGCGGATAATCTTCTGAGGGTTTTCTCTTGAAACATATTGCAGGTCTCCGTAAATGCTGTCTGTTTTCTTTTCCGAAAGTTCTTTCACCACACGAGAGATGATTTTTTCATCGGCATAAAAATCATCTGCATGAAGAATTCCAACCACATCACCTGTAGCTGTACTAATCCCTTTGTTGATCGCAAAATAAATCCCATCATCTTTTTCGGAAATTATTTTTGCTATCCTTGATTTATATTTTTCTATGATTGAAAGTGTGTTGTCGGAGGATTTTCCGTCAACAAGGATGTATTCAATATCTCCGTAATCCTGATTCAGCACGGACTGAAGGGTGGTTTCAATGGTATCAGCGCTGTTAAAGCAAACGGTAATGATGGATATTTTCATGCCGTCAAAGATTAAAGATCTTTTTCCATACAGCAAAGCTAATCATCCTGAACACCCGTACTCCATCCGCATGGTTTGACATGGAGAAGAATTTATCGGGGTTTTGTTTTATGTTTTTCACATCCATGAATTCATTCAATGAATCATCAAAATAATCCATGCATTGGTTTTGTATCTGTTTCACCCATGTTTCGATGGGAGTTACAAAGCCGAGTTTATCTTTTCTCTCCTTGATTTGTTTCGGCAGGAAATTGCGCATGGCCTCCCGCAACAGGTATTTATTAACTCCGTTGTGAATTTTATACGTACCCGGAATTCCGCAAACATATTCAACAAGTGTATAATCGTCTGCAAAAGGAGTACGCGCCTCGATGGAATGCCACATGGAGGATCGGTCTTCATATTTCAGATACATTTTCAGTCGTGTGTTTGTGAAATCTTTCAGCAGCGCTTCGTTCAGAGATGAAGACTTGTTGACTTCTAATTCAGATTTTATTCCTCCGGAACGGATAAATTCATGAATGATCTCTTCATTTACAAACTCATTCTGTTTGAAATATGATCTGTAAAATGATTTTTGCAGGGAGTTTGGAACTAAGGAAACAAATTCTCTTTTTGAAAAATCCTTGGCGATCTGCTTGAGATTGAAAAACATTTTTCCATCATAAGAAGTTTCGTCAAGGAATTTCCCGATTCTTCCTTTTCGTAAAAGCTCTTTCCAGAAAACCATGGAGTGAGAAGGATAGCCGCCAAATAATTCATCGCCTCCTTGTCCGTCAAGGATTACTTTGATTCCCGTTTCTTTCGCTCTGCGCATGAGTTGAAACTGCCCATAGGTTCCCGTGGAACAGATTGGAATATCCTGCGCGTAATTCAGATCACTAAAATCTCTCAATAGATCATTTCCGGTTGGACTGACGCGATGCCATTCTGCCTGTGTCTGATCCACTACCTGTTTTGCCCATTTGCTTTCATCAATTGCCGGATCATCAAATGAAAGTGTGAATACTTTCAGTTTGCCTCCAAGATTTATTTTGTGTCCGCCACCTGCCAGACTTCCCATGATGCTCACAATGGCAGAACTGTCAATTCCTCCGCTCAGGCAAGAGCCAACCGGCACATCGGAACGCAATCGAAGTTTTACAGAATTGACCAGGAGTTTTTCTGTTTCATCTCTATATTGTTCAAATGCTGTTTCATCGTAATCGGAAAAAGAAGTGTTTGTCTTCAGCGTATAGTAACTCCACTTTTGAAACGATTTCGTTTTAAGATCAATCCTGAAATTATGAGCCGGAAGGATTTCAAAAATATTTTTGAACATGTTTTCTTCTCCTCGTTCGATATACTGAATATCGCCCACTAAAAATTCGGAAACGGCTTTCAGATTAATTCCTGATTTAACAAAGGGAAGTTTCAATAGAGCTTTCTGTTCCGAAGCGAAAGCCAAAACCGTTGAATCCATGTAGTAGTAAAATGGTTTTACGCCCACCCTGTCGCGCGAACCGAAAAGAATATTTTTTCTGGAATCGTAAATTACCAATGCCCACATTCCATTAAAGTGATTCACGCAATCTTCTCCCCAGTGCAAATAGGATTGAAGAATTACCTCTGTATCTGTTTGTGTGTTGAAAGAAAATCCTTTCTGAGAAAGTTCTTCTCTCAGTTCAATATGATTGTATATCTCTCCATTAAAAACAATCCATATTTTTTTATCCGGATCGCACATCGGTTGATGCCCTGCAGCAGAAACATCAATGATGGACAATCTTCTGTGTCCGAGTGCGAATTGAATATTCTCCATAGAAACAGTTCCTACAGGACTTTTCGGAGAATAAGTGAAGGAAGAATTAATGACGCTTTCGGGAGTATCTTTTCCAGAGGCAGAAACCATTTCGGCATCATTCATCAATAAAAAACCTTCTCCATCCGGACCTCTGTGGCGAATGGCATCTGTCATAGCAGAAATATGGCGGGGAATGCCGTCAATTTTTCCGCTCAGATCTATTATTCCTGTAATGCCGCACATTTGTTAAATTATTTTTTTAAAATATATTGATATACAGTATCAATTTTCTCCGCCACAGATTCATAGCTGAAATTATCTTTTGCATAATCATGCATTTTCTTCTTATCAAAAGATCCAATGTTATCCATTGCTTTTAACATCGCGTCACACAGTGCATTCTCGTCACGCGGAGGGACAAGCAATCCCATGCCTTCTTTCACGTATTCTTTGAGTGCAGGAATGGAAGAGCCAATAACAGGCACTCCGCTTGCAAGAGACTCCAGCATTACGCATGAGATAGTTTCGTAGTTGCTGAACAAAATAAATAAATCCGCTTTTCTCATCATCTCTGCAACTTCACTTAATTTTTTCCATCCATGAAAAAATACAATGCTGTTCAAAAGATTGTTTGTTCGTGATATTTCTTCAAATCTATTCCTTTCAGGCCCATCGCCAACAATATGAAATTCAAAATCATTTCTTATCGCTGATAATTTCTTCACGGCATTGATCATGCCTGAAATATTTTTTGCCCTGTCATCAAGATTGGAAACATGAATGAAGGTAATTTTATTTTTCTTCTGCTCCTGAAAAGAGGGGAAGAACATCTGCGTATTTACAATATTAGGAATAATAAAATAATTATTTTTCAGACCATGAACAAGCATGGCTTTTTTCAAACTTTCACTCACAGCGGTAACAGCAGAGGCTTGTTTTATGGCTATTCTGGTCAACAGTTTTTTAAAAAATCCTTTGTATGCACCGTCTTCAGGAAAATAGCCTGACCATTGTTCTGAAATTAAAAAAGGTATTTTGTGAAAAGCGCTGTAGTAAAATGCAATAAAAAAAGTTCTGGATAAAACATGAATATGGCTGATATCCGGCTTGCCGAATTTTTCATTGATTAATTTTACCCCTCTTCTGCATGATTGGAGATAACGATAGAATTTTACAAAAGAAGAAATGATCGGAATTTCAGGAAATGAATTGTTGTAATACGCACGAACAGTCACAATGCCATCCTCTTTTGAATATTCGGAATCATACGTCTTGTTCTTCATAGTCGGATCGGCATTCACATACAGAACCGCTACTTCATGTTTTTTAGCAACAGCAATGGCATGCCGCTGAATAAAAATTCCATTCAACGGATTAACTCTGTTTGGAAACCACCTGGGGATAAAAAGTATTTTCAGATTATTTCTTTCTGACATTATTTCAATTTATAAACCTTTACTCCGCTTTTGGGGAATGTTACTGCTTCTGTATACAATGAATTGGAAATTGTGTATGCATCATTCCATGACAAAAGATATTTTATTTGATATTTCTTTAATTCATTGCCCATGCTTTTGTTTTGTTCAGGAACGGGAATCATTCCAAAGTATTTTCCATGGGATAGATAATTTATGATGGTAGATTTAGTATAATTTTCTCCTCCGATTTCATCGCTTGTAAGTACAGAAGCGGTATTGCCTGAAATATATTTTTCAAAGCTCTCTTTTTCGGAAAATATATTTGTATAGTCGTCATGAAAGGTCAGCATTTCTATCGCTGGTTTATATGCAATTAAAAAAGTGAACATGAGTAAAAATGCTATAGAAATATGCTTACTGATTAGTAACAATTCTTTAAAAACAGAAATCGCGATAATTCCAAGAATAACAATGTTTATCCAAATATACCTTTCTGTTACCAGGACAAATATATAAGGGAACGTGCAAGAAACAGCAATGATTATTGGAATTATATTGTTAGAAAGAATATTTTTTATTTCATCTCTTCTATATATCCATAAAAATAATATTCCCAAAAGCAACACTGTTCCCGCATCCAAACCAAAATAATAGGATTGTAAGCTCCATATATTTCTCAATATGATTTTTATGTAATGAAAAAACTCCTGCTCACTATGTAGCGGTGACCAATTTTTAAGTGTTAGTTTTTGTGGTTCTTCCCAAGCATTGAGAGAGTTTTTCTGAAATGGTGGAATTAGTCCGTTCCATTCAAAAGGATGGTGCAGTTCTCCCAATACACTTGGATTAGAAACTGGACCAATAAGATTAAAATTATATTCCGGGGTCGAAGAAAATAAAAGTTTTCCTTCTTTTTGACTTATCAGAATAATCCAGAAAGAGGAAAGAATTAAAAAGATGCCAATGGAAGAAAAATAGTTGGATGCGATTTTTTTAATATTAGAGTCCTTCCTGATAATAAAAAGTATGTTAATAAGGGAAAATGAGAGGAGAAAAAAAACAAACCCAGCCCCTTTTGCAAAATACAGCAAAGCATCTGTTAATCCGAATAATAGAAAAGAATATTTATTATTAAAATAGAAATGTTTGTCAGAAATAGAAATAAGATACCATATACTAATTGTCAGCAATAGCAGATCTGGACTTGCCATCAGGAGGGCAAAGGATATAATAAGAATTGCAAAAGAAAGCCATAGCAGTAAAAATAAAATTCTGTTTTCTTTTTTGAACGGGATCAAGACAAAAATTCCGAGCAGGGCAATCGCGCCAATGATAATCTGTAAAAGCTGAATCGCAGAGAAGGGCTCAATTCCTATTTTAAGAAACCCTGTCAACAGCCAGGAAAATAACGGGTTCCAATAACTGTTTATGGCTTCTGTAAAATCTCCCATAGAATAATCCTGAGCAATCGTCAGGTATTGAAACGTATCCGCTAAATGAATATAATATTTATGATGAGGAGATAATAGTGCAGCCAATAAGAAATAAAAAAACAAGATCAATGCTTTTTCTTTCAGAAAGCGTACTTGAAATAAACTCTGCACTATTAGTTAAGCTTTTTTGTTCTTAATCGTATGGAATTTCCTATGACAATCACATCTGAAAAAGCCATTGTAAGAGCGCCAATCATGGGACTTAAATATCCGGCAGCTGCGATCGGAATGGCAACCACATTATAAAAAAACGCCCAAAAAAGATTTTGTTTTATTGTTTTCAACGTGTGCTTGCTAATCAGGTAGGCAGTTTGCAACTGTGCGAGGTCTTTTTCCTTCAGCAAAACAATTTGAGAAGAATGAATGGCAACCTGTGTTGCGTTGCCAATAGAAATGCCAACCGATGCTTTTGCAAGTGCCGGAGCATCGTTGATACCGTCTCCCACCATGGCAACATGTCCTTTTTTAGAAAAGGAATCTATCAGGTTTAGTTTCTGATCAGGAAGTTGTTCGCTGTAAATTTCAGAAATACGAAGTTGACTTGCAATTTCTTCGCATCTCTTTTTCGTATCACCACTTAACATAACAGGAGTAATGTTCTGAGATTTTAAAAAAGAAATTGTTTCCTTCGCATGGGTTTTAATTTCATCTTCCATATCCACGAAACCAATGAGAAGATTATTTTTTAGAACATATAATGTATGCGAAGAATCGGTCGTAACTTCTGAAGCGATTCTGTAGGAACCTACTTTAAAATAATTGCCGTCACTGTTTTTTCCTTCCATTCCCAACCCTTTTATTTCTTTTATTTCAGAAAAAGAAATCGGCAAATGATTTTTATTTTTCAATTCTTGAATAATAGATTTCGCAATAGGATGAGAAGATCGTTGTTCCAGGTAAAAAAGAACGGATTCAATCTCATCTTTTGAAGTTTCATTCAACGACTGAATATTTTTTATTTTAAAATCTCCTGTTGTCAATGTTCCGGTTTTGTCGAACACGATGCTTTGCACTTTTGCAAACTCCTCGAGTGAACTTCCTCCTTTGATGAGAATTCCGTTCCTTGCTGCGCGACCGATACCCACCATCACTGCGGTGGGAGTTGCCAATCCCATAGCACAAGGGCAGGAGATAACCAATACCGCAATGCTGTTCATCATTGCTTTCTGAATAGAGATATCAAAAACAAAATGACAAATCAAAAATGTAACAATCGATATACATAATACAACAGGGACAAAAATAGTACTCACTTTATCTCCCAGTTTTTGAATTTCCGGTTTAGATTGCTGGGCGTTCTTCACCATTTCGATGATCTTTGCAAGGACAGTTGCTTTCCCGACTTTTTCTGCAAGCATTTTCATGCTGCCGTTTACCAAAATGGTTCCGCCAATAACTGTATCGCCTTTTGATTTTTCAACCGGCATACTTTCTCCCGTGATCATTGATTCGTCTACAGAAATATTTCCTGAAATCAAAGAACCATCCACAGGAATTTTATCACCTGTATTCACCAGCAGCATATCGCCAACAAGAATTTCTTTTGCGGAAACCTCCTCCATTAGTTCTTTTCCATCAACAAGAATTATTTTTTTTGCAATAGTGCTTTGCAGTTTGGTTAGTTCAGAAATAGCACTTGTGGTTTGTTTCACGGAACGATGTTCTATTACATTTCCAAGCAGTACAAGTGAAATGATTGTAGCAGCAGTTTCGTAAAAAATATAATTGTGCGCTTCATGCGTTCCGTAGAAAAGTGTTGTTCCTGCAATGCTGTACACAAAAGCGGCTCCAGAACCCATCATGATCAGCACATCCATGTTTGGCGAGAATAATTTCAGCGAGTTCCATGCACTCTTTCCAAAATACATACATCCGACAATAAAAACAGGAAGGCAAATAGCAAGTTGAAGCAGTGGAGAGTTTAAAATAAAATCATGCGAAAAAATCATGTGCGAAAAGAAAAGCACAACGGTAAAGGGAAGTGTAAAAAGGAATTTTTTTTCTAAGGATGACAGGCCGTGGGTATGCGCTTCGCTTTCTTTCTGGCTTATTACTTTGTACCCTGCTTTTGTAATTCCTTCTACAATTGTTTTTAACTCTTCTTTATTGCCGAGAGAAAAGCGGGCTTCACCTGTAGCAAAATTTACATTTGCATGTTCCGCCCCATTATTTTCTATGACTTTTGAGATGGTCATTGCGCAATGTGCGCAGGTCATTCCTTCCACATTCAGCACAACCTGTGTGTCTTCTTCGTGAGGATGATGGGAATGAGGTTCCATTACATGAGGTAAACAGCATCGTTTTTTCCTCCGTTCAGTTCAACGGAAATATGTTCCTGCATGGTGGTGGCAAGCGAGATGCCCACAAAATCCGCTTTGATGGGATACGAGCGATGATCGCGGTCAACAAGTACAACGGTTATCAGCCGCTTGACAGAAGCTTTCAAAAAAGGAGCAATGCCATACATTATTGTTCTTCCAGATTCCAAAACATCGTCCACCACAATTACAACTTTGTCCTTCAATTCCTTTTCAGGAAGATTTACTTTTACTTTTTCGGAAAGAGGATCTTTTTTATTCATGCTAACCTCTGCCAGTTTTACTTTTATCGGGGATATTTCCTTCACTTTCTCCGATATTCTTTCCGCAAGCGTGTATCCATTTTTTGAAATTCCGGCTACAACAATTTCTTTTTCCTGATAATTATTTTCGTATATCTGGTAAGCGATCCGGTCAATGCGCTGCTGGATTTGCCGGTTGCTGAGTATGAGTGTCTTTGAATTTGGCATGATGATCTGTTGAAGGAACGAATATACGAATTTCGTACTTTCGTTTTGTCTTTTCTCCATGAAAGCAAAACAAAAAGCAAAAGTCAAATCCTCCCTGCCCTCCTTTACAAGGGGGAAACAACAGCAATCTGCTTCTGATAGAAAACGAAGATTAATACTTGCACTCATCGTTGGTATTTTTGGATTTCTTCTTTATTCAAATACGTTTTCTCATGGCTATGTGTTGGATGATTTTTCTGCTGTAAAAGAAAATAATATTGTACGTCAGGGCATTCATGCCATTCCTGAAATTTTTAAAACATCTTATCGTGAGGGTTATCTTTCTGTTAAAGACGGTTTATATCGTCCGCTTTCACTTGCGACTTTTGCCATAGAATGGAATTATTTTCCTGACAAACCAGGCATAAGCCATTTTGTGAATGTGGTGTTGTATGGAATTACCGGGTTTTTACTTTTTCTAATATTGTGTAAATTTTTCTGCCCACCCCAGCCCTCCCAAAGGGAGGGAGCAACACGCGTGATCTCCTCCCCCTTGGGGAGGTCGGGATGGGCCGGTGAGGTCATTGCTTTCATCACTTCGCTTCTTTTCATCGTACATCCTCTTCACGTTGAAGTAGTGGCAAATATTAAAAGCAGGGATGAAATCCTATGTTTTTTATTTGTGATTTGCAGTTTTCTGTTTGTGTTTCGTTTTTTAGAAAGCAGTAAGAAAAGATTTTTATTTTTTGGGATGAGTACTTATTTTCTTTCTCTGCTCTCCAAGGAGACATCCATTACTTTTTTGGCATTACTTCCGCTATCGTTACACTTTTTCTCTTCTGTTTCGATAAAGAAAAATATATCTATCACTTCATTTTTTCTTGTAATGGCAATAATCTATTTACTTATACGGCATTCTGTTCTTCAGGGAGCAATGGCGAATGAAGGAGTGTCAGTGGCGGATAATGTCATTGCCGGTGCAAAAACTTTCAGCACACATATGGGGACTGCATTTTACATACTGGGATTATATGTGCTGAAACTAATTTTTCCTCACCCTCTTTCGTATGATTACTCTTTCAATCAGATCCCGATTGTATCAATGGGAGATATTTTTTCGATTGCATCCTTGTTGTTTTATGTTGTGATTGGAAGTTATGTTGCATTTGTACTTTACAGAACATTCAAAAGGAGTCCCCATAACCTCCTTTATAAGGGGGAGGTACAGCCGATACTTGCTTTTGGAGTTTTATTTTTTCTGATAACGATTTTTCTTTTCTCAAACTTAGCGCTCATTATCGGAACTTCCATGGGGGACAGATTAATATACTTTCCGTCTTTGGGATTTTGTATTTGCGTGGCGGTGTTGTTTTGCTCCAGCCCTAAAGGGAGCAATGATATTCGCTCTTTCGCCCTTTCCCGAAGGGATCCCTTCGGAACAGGTCGGGGCGTTATTTTATTTATCGTCATTTCTCTCTTTGCTTACAAAACCTATTCCCGCAATGCTGACTGGAAAGACAACTACACCCTTTACTCTCACGATGTAACTGTTGTTCCGAACAGCGTGAAGGCGCATTATTATCTCGGGCTGGAACTTGTGAAGGTGTCAGCAGATGCCGAGCAGGATACTGAGAAAAGGAAAAAGATATATGAAGAAGGAATCCGTGAATTGGAAAAAGCAGTGAAGATTCTTCCAGCCTTCTCCGGAGCACATACTGAAATGGGGGTTGCTTATTATAAAATGAAAAATTATGGAAAGGCGATTGAGAATTACAATAAGGCGGCAGAACTAAAACCTTCGGATGCTATCACGCTGAATAATATCGGCAGTGTTTATTTTGAGTGGGGAAAATATCCTGAAGCAAAGGAAAAATTTCAGCAGGCGCTTCAGATCGATCCAAGATTTGTTGATGCTCATATGAACCTTGGCAGTGTGTGTGGAACGATGAAGGATTACAACAATGCCATTGCCAGTTTTAACAATGTAATTTATTACGCTCCTGACAATGCGAACGCGTACTTTTTTATAGCCATCACATATCAAAACATGGGTGACAAAGCAAATGCAGATAAGTATTTTCAGATTGCGCAGAAGATGAATCCTAAATTGAAGAGGTAAAAAGCCCATCCCTAGCCCTTCCCAAAGGGAAGGGAACAAAAAAATGAATTTAATTTTTAATAGTCCTTCCCTTCGGGAAGGATTTAGGATGGGCTGTAGTTATTTTTCCTTCTTCCTGAAATAGTTATCGAGAAAAAAATTCCTGTACTCGTCAATTTTTTTATCGTTTTTATCTTTGTAAAAGATCGAAAAATTATCTGTAGATATAGGGAATATCTGATAATCCTGCGGAGAAACTCCTTTGAACACTACGCTGTCCTGATTGATAAAGTCATAGTAATCTTTTGCTTTTCCTGATAGAGGAAAACTTTTTACGATAAAGAGCTGATGATCCAAATCCATAAGCAGGTTGCTTACAGAGAGTCCCGCTAAGCGATAATATTCGCTATTAAAATTGGAAACTTTTATCTGGAAATCATTCACGTTTACTTTTTTTGAGGAGATGATGATCATGCACTGATGTTCCGCACTGTCTTTGAACGTATAGGGGGATTTATACACTGCTGTATCTTTTTTTAACACAGCAGAATCCACCGGAGCTTTTTGCATTTCTTTTAGGTGATCAAGAAGTTCCCGCGCTTTTGTTTTGGCTGGGTCTTTAGGATATTTTGCAATTACTCCCTGCAGTGCGTTCTCATAATCGCTCATGCTTTTTGTTTTTCCGATGGAAAATGCGCGCAGGAGGGCAAACTTGGGCATAAGTTCACTTTTACTGTAAAAAGAATCTGCTTTATCTACCATTGCCAGAACATTGTCATACTTTCCACTGCGGTAGGCAGAATACGTTTCAGTATAAAATATTTCTATTTCATTCTGTGATGCCATCATCTGTCTTTGGTAATCAGGATTCTTGATAATTTTTGCATACTCTGAATCAGGGTATTCATTCAGAATTTTGTCTTTGTAAAAATTCGCTTTACCTTGTTCTTTGTCCGCCAGATACAGGCGATATAACTGATAATATAAATTCAAGGTGTACTTGCTGTCTGGATAATGTTTGAGCAGCGCTTCAAATGTTTCTTCTGCTTTCTGGTCATCGTCAAGATCTTCTTTATAAATACTTCCCAGATTATAATACGCCTCCAGAATTTTTTCATTCGCTTTCGTTTTTTGTTCATCAGAGAAAGGAATATTTTTTAAGTAATATTCCTCTGTTTGGGCGGGAGGAGTTTTTTTTGATCCGCCCGAAGTATCTGTAAGAGAAGAAGGAGGGGTGTCCGCTTCCTGCTGTTCTGCCATGACCTGCTGCTTACTGCTTCTGCGCCAGTTGTCTTCGAGTTGGCGATTTCCCCACTTTCTGAAAAAGTCCGCAAAGCCGGAACTCATGGTTGCCTGATTATAAAAATACCAGGATCCGGCATTGGGTAATCCGGATAAATTATCCGGGATAGAAGCAGATTTTGGTTGATTTTTCTTCTGCTCAAGTTCTTCTTTTTTCTTTGCTTCATCCGTTGTCACTTTTGAGATAATTCCGGCAATGAGTTTTGAAATGCTTGCGGTGTCCATCCTGGCAATATTCAGCAGGCTGTCTTCCCTGTCAATAATGTTGATGTTCTTGATCAGCGATGCCAAACTCTCTTTTTTATTTTTTACCTGCTCGTAATTTTTGTAATCCTTGGAGAGAAATGCCATCGTGCTGTCGTAGTAAGAACCTGATAATTTGTAACTGCGCTGGTCAAAATAAATATCGGCAATGCGCAGAAAACTTAGCGCTTTTTGCTGAACATTTCCTACGCTGCTTCGTGCGGAGGATTTAAATAAATTGATGGCAGCAGGGATGTCATTTTCTCTTGCGGAAATATCTCCGAGTGCATAATAGACCTGATCGCGGAAATCTTTGTTCTTCTCATCTTTCAGCATTTTAGTAAGTTCTTTTTTCAGATCTTTTGTGCCTTCTCCGTTCTCAACCTGAAAAGTCCGCGCTTTGCTGAGGCGCGCGTTGAATTCCATTTCGTAGGATGGATGTAGGGTGGCGCATGAACTGTAAAACTGGGATGCTTTTTCGAGATTTCCTTCTTGCTCATAAAGCTGGGCGAGAATGTAAATATATCTGGCGCGCACATTTTTCTTTTTTGTAAACGGAATAGTTTTCTTCAAGGCATCAACGGCTTTTTTATATTCTTCGGTGCGGATGTAATAATCCGACAGCACGGAAAAATAATCGCCCCTTAACCGTTTTGGTAATTTACTGTCGTGTTTGAGAACATCTAATATTGGTCCTGTTTTTATAACACTGTTCATCTGGTTATTCGTTCGCACAATCCATAAAAAAGCATCGTACTTAGTAGGGTTATCAGAAAACATTTTCACGACATAATCAAACACCAGCAGTGCAGCATAATAATCTCGTTTATAAAAATGCGACATGCCCATTGTCATGTAGTTATCGTCAATCCATCGGCAATACTCCCGCCCGTTGATGAGCATGGAGTGATACTGGATCATCTTGTTGGTTTTCTCAATCGCCTTGTCCAGCTGGGGATAGTTTGCTTTCGCTGCTTTTTCATCCGCGTATTTGAATACAGGCAGAAGTTTGCTGTAATCATCCTTATGTCCTTTCTCGATATTAACGATGGCTTCCTCTAGATTTACATTTGCCCAGTAAAGTCCGTTGTAGTGTGCGGTGAGATTATGAAAGGTGCGGCTGGTAAACGTGTTTTTCTTTTGAGAACAACTTGCCAGAAGCCAGAAGCCAGAAGCCAGAAGCCAGAAGTACAGCCGTTTTCTTTTAAAAATTCTCATTGATTTGAAATACTTTTCCGTTAACTATGTAATGGTAAAAATATTGTGCCGAAGTTAAGGGATTTTGGGGATACAGGAAGATGGGAAAGAGTGCAACTATTCTAAAAAATATTTCCCGCTACAAAAAAATGAACTTCATTCATCGAATTAATAAATTTTATTGTGTTTCCAAATAAATCCCAACTCGCAACTTTTTCATTGCACACCTTTTGTATCTTTCCATCAGAAAATGTATTCAGATACCCTTCGCTGTCTTGGTAAACAAGCGTATTAAAATCTTTTTTATACACACCCGGAATATATCGTTCAAGTGTGTAAGAGGTTCCTTTATAAAAAACTTTAAAATTCACATTATCTCCATATACAAGAATATTATCCTCCGCATCATAAAACAGAGGAGCATACGAACTCAGTTCGGTAATTTTTCCCTGATAAAAAACCTTGAAACTTCCGCTGTTATCTACATACGCCACCATATCATCGGCAACAACAAAAGTGCGCGGAGGAAAATTATCAAGTACGCTTAAATTGCCTTTATAAAAAACGTTGAACTCCTGTGTGGCCTCGTTCACAAAGGCAACCGTATTTGCTGCTGCTTTGTAATTCATGGACTGACTGGCTTCTGTGTTAAAAATACGACCCTTGTAATATATTTTCAGAAATCCTTCGTTGGAAATATATGCCAGCAGATTATCTCCTGCCCGAAAACTTCGCAATGAATTATCATCAAGAAAATCCGGCAGATAAAATATGTTTCCATGATAATATATCTGATAGGTATATGTATTTTGATCAAGACAGCCCACAATGCTGTCACCGATAACATAGGTTGTTGTCCACCCTGACAAAAGAGTTATATCTCCCTTATCAAATATTTTCAGTGTTTTGCCGAAAAAGTAAACGATGAAATCATCTGTTACCTGGCAATCGGAAGGCGCAGAAAAAGCAAGATCAAATTTATTGCCCTGGTAATACGCTTTAAAGTTATCGGAATTATCAAAATAAGCGATGGCATTTTTTCCCACCTTGTACCATTTCACTGGAAGGTATTCAAGTTCTTTGGAAACGCCATTGTCAAACACATAAAAATAATTTTTATAATCTGAGTATGCAGAAATATTTTGGGCAGGCAGCAAACCATAAAATGCAAAGAAACAAAATAGGAATAAATAATTTTTCATAGAAAAAGGAATCGATACAGCGTAAATGTAAGAAGAATGTGGTTTGAGTATTTATCTTGTCTTTTTAGATGATTGAGTTCCAAGTAGTAAGTGCAGCGTTTGATGCAAGCGGAGAAGTGATTTTTGATTTTTTTATTGAACGGAGCAAATTTTTCGAAGTTTTTCTGGGAGCGTATTTTGCTTCTCCGTCACTATTATGATTTTACGTTCGATAGTTTTAACCATTGCTCTGTGGATAATCTGGAAGTTTCTTACTTAGTTTTCTTGTCCCTCATTTGTACCTTCGTTCAAATTAGTATTCATTGATGTCAGATAAGTTTATTGGCAAATGGGCATTTCCAATTGATGATTCCTTGCTTGAGCAAAGTGCGCGCAGAGGGGAGCAATACGATTTTGAAAAAATTGCAAAGGATATAATTGGTAAAGTGCACTTTGAATCGCACGATGTTGTTCTGGACCTTTGTTGTGGTAATGCTGCGCTTGCAAAAATAATTTCTAAAACCTGTAAGGAAATTCATGGAGTGGATTTTTCTGAAAAGTTGATTGAGACAGCAAAAATCCCCCCTGCCTCCCAAAGTGGGAAGATCTTTCTGCCTTCGCGAGAGCTGGCTGTGGTTTTACATCTTTCCGATGCCTTGAACATTGACAAGTTGTTTCAGGAGGATTTTTTTGATAAATCGTATTGCTATTTTTCTTTCCAGTATTTTGATAAAAAGAAAAGGGAAGATATTCTCGAAAAACTATCGCGTGTTACAAAACATAATGGAGTAATTTTTCTTGGAGATATCCCCGACAAAACACGTATGTGGAATTTTTACCCGACCCAATTGAAATTTTATCGGGAAAAAATTTCGCGACTGATTCAATTTAAAGAAGGAGAGTGCGATCTCGGCTGGTGGATCAACCCCAAAGAAATTATTGACTGGTGTGAGAGAAAAAAACTACCAGTTACTATCCTTCAGCAAGAAAAAACTCTTCCTCATGCGCATTACAGATTTGATGTGTTAATTAAGAACAGCAAATGAGACCTCACCCCAGCCCCTCTCCCCAGTGAGAGGGGCTTTTAAGCGCTTTCCAAATTAACTCAGACTCAAACCCTTTCGATAAAAGAAACATTCCAATCTTTTGGTTTTTATCTTTTAGGTTTTTGCTTTTTACTTCTCTTTCTTTTTTCTTAGCTAACTCTTTTAGCGTTTTCAAATAATCTTCTTCGTTTATTGCGTCAAGTCCTTTTTTGATAAAAGAATCCGGAATGTGTCTCATTCTCAGTTCGGCACAAATTTTATTTTTCCCCCATCTTTTAATTCTGAATTTTCCGGAGGTAAAAAGCCGGGCAAACCGCTCATCGTTTTGGAAATCATCTTCCTGGAGGGATAAAATTATTGCTTCCGTTTCATTCACACCCGCTCCAAGTTCTTTTAGTTTTTGTTTCACTTCATAGCTGCATCGTTCCTGATATGCACAGAAGCGTTCTGCTTTTATGAGTAGTTCGTGGAAATTATTTTTCTCATTCATTTATTGGAGGAGCAAATTAGATCAGTACTTTCCCGTCCATCTCTTTTGGAATTTCCAATTCTAGAATTTTAAGGATAGTAGGAGCAAGGTCAGCAAGTTTTCCATTAAAAATATTTTTGTAATCCTTATCTATTAAAACACAAGGAACAGGATTCGTGGTATGAGCTGTATTGGGTGAGCCATCGGGATTAATCATGAACTCTGCATTTCCGTGGTCGGCAATGATGATGAAAGAGTACCCATTTTCAAGTCCTGCTTCTACCACACGCTTGTTGCAGGCGTCAACGGTTTCAACTGCTTTTTGTACTGCAGAAAAAACTCCGGTGTGTCCTACCATGTCAGGGTTTGCAAAATTTAAACACACAAAATCCGGCTTTTTCCCCTCTCCTTCGGAGAGGGCTAGGGTGAGGCAATCTGTAACTTCTTTAGCGTTCATCTCTGGCTTCAGATCGTAAGTCGCCACTTTTGGAGAAGGAATCATGATGCGTTTTTCTCCGTCAAATTCTTTTTCTCTTCCTCCCGAAAAGAAAAACGTAACGTGTGGATATTTTTCTGTTTCGGAAATACGAATTTGTTTTTTACCTGCCTTGCTAAGCACTTCTCCCAATGTCATTTTTAGATCATCCTTATCGTACATCACATGTACATTTTTGAATGTGTCATCGTAACGAGCCATGGTTACGTAATGAAGCGGAATAGTTTTCATTCCAAACTCAGGAAAATCTTTTTGGGTGAGTACTGTCGTTATTTCTCTGCATCTGTCCGTTCTAAAGTTGAAGCAGATAACCGCATCGCCTTCTTTAATTTTTCCTTCTTCTGAAATTATGCAGGGTTTGATAAATTCATCGGTTACATTTTCTTCGTAAGAGCTTTTTACAGCATCAACAGCGCGGGAAAACTTTTTACCAATTCCATGCACTAGCAGATCATATGCAAGTTTAATTCTCTCCCAGCGTTTGTCTCGGTCCATGGCATAATAGCGGCCGATCACAGTGGCAATTCGAGCACCGTCTTTTCTTCCCTCTCCCAAGGGAGAGGGATTGGGGGTGAGGTGTTTTTCTAAATTAATTATATGTTTCAATCCGCTCTTCGGATCGCAGTCGCGCCCATCCATGAAGACGTGAATAAAAACATTTTTGATTCCGTGTTCTTTCGCCAGGCCGCAGAGTTTGTAAAGATGTTGTTCATGCGAATGAATTCCTCCGGGAGAAAGTAAGCCCATCAGATGCAAAGACTTATTGTTTTTCTTGGCGTACGCAAACGCCTCCAATAAAACAGAATTTTTATCAATCGTTTTCTCGCGGACAGCTTTATTTATTTTAGCCAAATCCTGGTATACCACTCTTCCCGCTCCAATATTCAAATGCCCGACTTCAGAATTTCCCATCTGTCCTTCGGGCAAGCCCACGTTTTCTCCGTCAGTTAAAAGTTGTGAATGCGGATACGTTTTCAGCAGATAATCGTAAAACGGAGTCTTTGAATTTGCAATGGCATCCGCTTTTGAACCGTTACCGATTCCCCATCCGTCAAGAATTATTAATACAAGTTTTTTATTCTTCATATGTTTTTATTCGTCATTGCGAGGGAGTTTCGATCGAAGCAATCTCAAGAATAAGATTGCTTCCCCCGATAGCTATCGGAATCGCTCGCAATGACGTTATGCGTTAAATACTATTTCAAACATAGTTCCTCTTGGAGAATTGTTTTTCACTAAAACAGTTCCAAGATGTTCTTCTGCGAGATATTTTACAATATACAATCCCAATCCTGTTCCTTTTTCCTTGCGTGTTTCTTCGTTTCCCACTCTGTAGAATTTTTTGAAGATGTTTTGCTTTTCTGCATCCGGAATTCCAACACCTTCATCGCTCACGGACAAAACTACACCATTCCCCTGCTCTTTTAAAATGATCTTTATCATCGAGTGTGCGGGAGAATATTTCACCGAATTTTCAAAAAGGTTTAAGATGATGGATGGGAAAGTTGTTTTATCAATGCTGTAAAAAACATTGGGCTGAATATCGAGCGTTACTTTTTGTTTAGGATTGAATTTCAGAATCGTTTGTTTCATTCCTTCTTCAAGGTATTCGGAAAGATTGACATTTTCCCTGTGAAGTGCGTGTGCTTTATTCTCAATTTTTGATGCCAGCAGAATATTTTCCACAAGTTTGTTCAAGCGTTCGGTATCACTGATGGCGTTAGTAAGAAGTTCTTTCTGTTTTTCTTTTTCCAGATCGTGCTTGAGCAATGTTTCAAGCTGCAGCTTGGCGGATGCAATGGGGGATTTTAATTCATGGGTGACAGAAAGTAAAAAATTTTTCTGATGGGAGGCGAGTTCCGCTTCTTTGTGAAATGTGTTGCGAACCCTTAAAAAGGCGATCGAAAGTAAAATGAAAAATACCAGTCCTTCTCCTGTAATCATCATCCAACGGCTGTGAAGTTTTTTCTCCAGCGCATTGCCTTGTTCTATCACCAGTTGTGGGTCTTCATGGTGAAGAAGGTTGATTGTGCTTTTCAGCTGATAGATCTCGTTGTTCTGTTGGATCATCAAATATCCCCACCATGCAAACTGAACAAGTACATACGCGACAAGAATGTAAAAAAGAAAAAGAGGACGGGAACTTTTAGGTTGCATTTTGTAAAATTACGACTTCTCCTCCCAAATCATACATAGATTCACAATCGTCTCCACCGCTTTTTGCATATCCTGAACCGAAACCCATTCCTGCTTGGAGTGGAAGGCATGTTCGCCAGCGAAAATATTCGGGCAGGGAAGTCCTCTGTAAGAAAGCTGCGAGCCATCCGTTCCTCCGCGAATGCTGGAACGCATCGGTTTAATGCCGCTTCTTTTTGTTGCTTCAAGTGCGTATTCAACAACTTGTGGATGTTTTTTTAAAATATTTTTCATATTCCGGTATTGCGCATGCACCTGAAAATCGAAAGAACATTTTTTATATTTTCTCAGAATATTTTTTGTGTGATTTTTTAAAAAGGACTCGTGTTTTTTCAATCCATTCTCAGAAAAATCGCGGATGATAAATTTCAAAGTCATTTTTTCAATCGTTCCGTTCATAGAAACAGGATGCACAAATCCTTCTTTTTTCCAGGTAGTTTCAGGTGAGAGTTTCTTTTTAGGTAGTGTGTCAATCAGTTCAGAAGTGATCTTAATAGCGCTTTGCATTTTTCCTTTTGCAAATCCGGGATGTGTGCTGTAGCCGTTGATGGTAATGGTCACTCCATCTGCAGAAAATGTTTCGTCTTCTATATGTCCGAGCGCTTCTCCATCAATCGTATAGCCGAAATCCGCTCCCAGCTTTTTCATATCCACTTTTTCAACGCCTCTGCCGACTTCTTCATCGGGCGTGAAAAGAATTTTTATCGTGCCGTGTTTAATTTCCGGGTGCAAGCTCAGATGATGAGCCACATTCATAATTTCTGCAACACCGGCTTTGTTATCAGCGCCCAAAAGGGTTGTGCCGTCAGCCGTAATGATGTCTTTGCCGATTTGATTAAGTAAATCGGGATGATCTTTTGGAGAGAGAATTACTTTTTTTCCGTCAGTTGTTTTTGGAAGAACAATATCTTTTCCTTGATAGTTTTTGTGAATGATGGGTTTTACATCTTTTCCTGAGCAATCGGGGGAAGTATCCATGTGCGAACAGAAACAAATTGTCGGAACTTTTTTAGACGTGTTGGAAGGAATCGTGGCGTAAACATATCCATATTCATCCATGTGAGCATCTTTAATTCCTATCTGCATCAATTCCTCTACAAGAACTTTTCCGAGATTTTTTTGTTTCTCGGTGGAAGGACACGTAGCAGATTCCGGATTGGATTGAGTATCGATTTGAACGTAGCGGAGAAATCTTTCTGTAACAGTGTTATTTATTTGCATAAAGTTTAATTGTATTTTGTTAAAGAACAACCTTTTGTTTTCGGAGGCAAATTTACTAAAAGTTTGCGCGAAGGGTTATTTGATGCTAGCTAACTGACATCCTGTCCATATTTTAGCATTGGAATACCTTTTGAAAGCCTATCTTCGCAAATAATTTTAAACTTAAAATCTATTTAGTATGACAAAAGTATCTGAAAAGGGCAGCATCTCCATCCACACCGAGAACATTTTTCCCGTTATTAAGAAATTTCTTTACAGCGACCATGAGATATTCTTACGCGAGCTGGTTTCAAATGCCGTTGATGCAACGCAGAAACTGAAAAAGTTAAGCTCGATGGGCGAGTTTAAGGGAGAGTTGGGTGATATTAAGATTGAAGTAAGCTTTGACAAAGACAAAAAGACCATTACCGTTAGCGACAAAGGTCTTGGTATGACAGGTGAAGAGATTAAAAAATACATCAATCAGATTGCATTTTCTGGCGCTACAGAATTTGTAGAGAAGTTCAAGGATAAAACGGATGCCAAAGATATCATCGGCAAATTTGGGTTAGGATTCTACTCTGCTTTTATGATCTCTGATAAAGTAGAAGTAATTTCAAAATCTTACCAAGAAAATACCGAAGCTGCACGCTGGATATGTGACGGTTCAACGGAATATGAATTGACTACAGCAGAAAAAGAGAGCAGAGGAACACATGTAATACTGCACGTCCATGCAGACTCAGAAGAATTTCTGGATGAATTTCGTTTGAAAGGAATTCTTGAGAAATATTGCAAATTCCTTCCTGTAGAAATAAAATTCGGAACTAAACAGGAAAGCGTTGAAGATGGCTTGGACAAAGAAGGAAAAACCCAATACAAAACCATTACGGTAGAGAATATTATCAATAATCCTAATCCTCTTTGGGCAAAGTCTCCAGCCACTTTAAAGGATGAAGATTATCTTGCTTTTTATAAAGAACTTTATCCTTTCAGCGAAGATCCTTTGTTTTGGATACACCTCAATGTGGATTATCCTTTTAATCTTACGGGTATTCTTTACTTTCCAAAAGTGAAGAATGATTTTGAACTTCATAAGAACAAAATTCATCTCTATTCGCGCCAGGTATTTATTACCGATGAAGTAAAAAATGTGGTTCCCGATTTTCTCATGCTGCTGCACGGAGTAATTGACTCGCCCGATATTCCGCTGAACGTATCGCGCAGTTATTTGCAAAGCGACAGCAACGTGAAAAAGATAAGCCAGCACATCAGTAAAAAGGTAGCAGATAAATTACAAGAGTTATTCAAAAAAGATCGTGCTGATTTTGAAAAGAAGTGGGATGATATTAATCTCTTCGTGAAGTTCGGAATTATCAGCGATGAAAAGTTTTACGAACGAGCAAAGGATTTCACTTTGCTTAAGAATGTGGATAAGCAATATTTTACGCTCGATGAATACAAAGAAAAGGTAAGCCCGAATCAAACGGAGAAAGAAAAGAATGTCGTTTATATCTATACCACGGATGCTGATAAGCAAGACAGCTTTATTCAGGCAGCAAAAAGCAAAGCATACGATGTGTTGCTGCTGGATGGACAATTGGACAATCACTTCATCAACACACTTGAACAGAAGTTTGAAAAGACAAGAATAAAGCGTGTTGACAGCGAAACCACCGATAAACTTATCGATCAGGACTTAAAGATTGAAAGTGTATTGAGCAAAGAGGAACAGGAAAAAGTAAAAATCATTTTCGAAAAAGCCATCAACAACAAGAACATGAGCGTTGCGGTAGAATCTCTTTCACCCTCCGATCTCCCTGTGGTAGTTACCATCAGCGAATGGATGCGCAGGATGAAAGACATGGCAAAAATGGGAGGCGGAGGCGGAATGAGTTTTATGGGAACAATGCCGGATAATTATAATGTGGCAATTAACGGCAACCATCCCATTACGCAGCGCGTACTGAAAGCAGAAACAGAAGATGTGCAGATAAAACTTGCCAAGCAGGCGTATGACCTCGGTTTGTTATCTCAAAACATGCTCAGCGGTGCCGATCTCACAAACTTTATCAAGCGCAGTATTGAATTAGTGGGGTAGAGGGAGGTTCTGAAACTTTATGCCTGCAGACTCGGATTTTATTTTTATAAATACAACCTCATGTGAGAGTGCTGAATGCCCACTTCTGAAAATGGTACATCATAAATTTCAAACCCCTGTTGCAAATAAAATTTTACTGCTGTTTCTCTGGAATGGCATGTAACCTCTTTTATGCCTTTGGTTTTACAAAAACTCAGCAGTTCGTTTACCAATAATTTGCCGATCCCTTTTCCCTGTTGTTTGCTTTCCACCGCCATCTGCATCAGTTGTGCTTTATGCCCTTCGCTGTCAAGCGGAAATAACGCCACGCATCCGATTACATTCCCTTCTTCTACTGCTATAAAATGCCATGATTTTTCATCGTGCATTTCCCAGGCATGGTCGGGCAGACCAATGGGTCGGAGCAATACTCTGTTTCTTAACTGCCTTTCTGATTCGTACAAAGAATCTTTTATACTTATTCGCTGAATGGATATCATTTCTTTATTGCTTATGCCGAATGAAGAAATTAAAAATATTCATAAATTTTCATTGCAATGTCAATAAAAACAAATACTTTTATGATGAATATCATGTTAAATGCTTTCGGCTTCATCAGAAGTCGCAATAACATAGATTTTAAACAAAAAATATATCAATGTATGTTCAGAGAGAAATTCATCATTCATTTAACTGTTGTTACAGGAATTGTAGTCCTGCCTTTGTTTTTTACTTCTTGCGGTGAGCATAAAGAGCAAGCCTCAGATTTGACAGATGTTGAAATTACAAAAGACACCGTTAAATCAGAAACCCGAATTAATTTTGATTTGCTTCGTGTCAACATACCTTCTCCCGGAGTTTTGACTAAAAAAATTTCCTCTGCTAAAATTGTATATAATAAAACCTTTTTGCTTCCTGCCGGCAAAAGATCAAATTATGCTACCAATTACCAGAAAGCTATCGGCATGGGTGCTTTTGGAGCAGATATCGGAGTAGCTGCTGCCCACAACCAATCGCAGGATGCCCTTGCCTATCTGGGAGAGATCAGTAAACTGGCAACCGAGCTTGGAGTCAATAGCGCATTTGATCCCGAATTTTCCCAAAAAATTATTTCAAACATCAGTAAGCCCGATACCTTTCAGCTTATGCTCGACAAGGCATTTGATAAAGCAGAACGCAACCTTCGTTCCAACCAGCGTGTTGCAACCACTATTTTGATGATTGCCGGAGGATGGGTGGAAGGGCTGTACACATCCATTGAATCATTAAATGCAAATCCGGATGCCGGAAACGCAAAAGATCTCTGCAACGAGATCAGCGTGCATTGCTATGCGGTTGATTATATATACCAGCTATTGCTTGCATATAAAAACAATGCGGATTGCGCAAAACTTTTACAAGAAATGGAGTCCTCAAAAACAACGCTCATGGGATACGGAAAAACCGGATGGGATTCAACCGCTCTGCCTAAGTTGCGCGAAATTGTTAGTGTGTTGAGGAATAAAATTACCGCTTAATTTTTTTGGATGCTAATTGAAAAGCTCCGTGCCTGCGAAGACACCGCAGTGTTTACTGGATTTTAAATCTCGACTAGATCTTCTGATTGTGTTTATCTTTTAATTCTAAATCCAATGCAGCGAGGGGAAATTAATGCAGAAGTTTTCTGATTATCCATAAAGCAATAGTTAAAACTATGGATGCCAGAACCATCGTAGTGACAGGAAAATAAAACTTAAAATTTTCCTTTTCAATTTTAATATCTCCAGGTAAATTTCCAAGCCAGTTAAATTTGTTGCCGAAAAAATAGATCGACAATCCAATAAACAGAAGCACAATACCAGCAATAATTATGGTTCTACCTACTTGTTCCATAATGCAAAAATCCGTTTTGCTTCGTCTAAATCTCTGTATTTAGTTTTTATAACCATTTTTCCTGAATCAGACATAACACCCCATTTCCCATTTGTTTTTACATATAAATATTCTGGCGAATAATAATACACTTTAATTTGTGCTACTTCAATCGCTTCAAATGGTTTTTTATTTAATTTCTTAGGAGGAACATCAACAAGACGATAAACATCAATTTTAGAATCAATATACGCGGCATCCAACAATGTTTCTTTAAAACCTACTTGTATAGAATCATAGATAATGGGAGATACAAACCCTGGATAACACCACCTTGTAATACCAGATTTCCCATCCTTATAAATAAATGCTTCTCCATCGCCAACATCAATAGAATCACAGACAATATCAACTGTAACCTTACTATCAAGTACAAATACATACCTTTTGTTAAACCTGTAATAACAATCACCTCCTCCACTAAACTTTTTATTTTCTATTGGAATAATCAATTCACCTGAAGAATCCGATAATCCAAACATTTTATTCTTCTCTACCACAAAGATTCCATTATCTTTCTCTATGCTTTTTACGTAACTTTTTATAGACTTCACATAAAGTGAATCTCCAGCATATACGCCATAAGAAATAAATAAAGAAAACAGTACTACAATGTATTTTAGCGAACGGGGAACCATTTTATAAAGTTACATAAGATTTTTCAACATCTGTTTTTACTCTTTTATTTAAATTATCTTCGTGCTTCATTATGAGTAATTATCTAAACGAACTTAACGAATCTCAAAGAGACGCTGTCCTCTGCACCGAAGGACCGGTGATGATCGTAGCGGGAGCGGGCTCTGGTAAAACACGCGTGTTGACCTATCGCATTGCTCATCTGATGAGTAAAGAGGTGGATGCGTTCAATATTCTGGCTCTCACTTTTACGAACAAAGCCGCGCGCTCGATGAAAGAAAAGATCACCAATCTTGTTGGCGATAACGAAGCACGCAATTTATGGATGGGAACTTTTCACTCGGTGTTTGCACGCATTCTCCGCTTTGAACACGATAAATTAAATTATCCTGCCAACTTCACCATTTACGACACGGCAGATTCAAAAAATCTTGTGAAGGATATTGTAAAGCAAATGCAGTTGGATGAAAAGGTGTACAAACCTTCCATGCTGCTTGCAAGAATTTCTCAAATGAAAACCATGCTGTTGTCCTTTGAAGCGTATCAGCACAATTCTTCTTACACAGAAAGCGATCGATCTTCCGGGCGACTGCACTTCGGAGAAATATTTGAAACTTATTGCAAGCGCTGTTTCAAAGCAGGGGCAATGGATTTTGACGACATCCTTTATAACACAAGTATTTTGCTCCGCGATCATCCTGAAATACTTTACAAATACCAGAACAAGTTTAAATACATTTTGGTGGATGAGTATCAGGATACGAATTTCGCGCAGTACATGATCATCAAGCAACTGGCTGCGCGTTTTGAAAATATTTGTGTGGTAGGCGATGACGCGCAGAGCATTTATGCTTTCCGCGGTGCGAACATTGAGAACATTCTGAACTTCAAATCCGATTATCCGGATACACGCACATTCAAACTGGAACAAAACTACCGTTCCACAAAAAACATTGTGAACGCGGCAAACAGTTTGATCTTAAAAAATAAAAATCAGATACAGAAACAGGTCTGGACCGACAATTCTGAAGGAGAAAAAATAAAAGTAGTGCGCGCGCTTACCGACAATGAAGAAGGAGCAAAAGTGGCGCAGATGATATTTGAAAGTATGATGCAGCATCAAATGCATCCGAAAGAATTTGCAATTCTCTACCGCACGAATGCGCAATCGCGTGCCATGGAGGAAGCACTTCGCAAACGAAACATCGCCTACAGAATTTATGGCGGACTTTCTTTTTATCAGCGTAAAGAAATCAAAGACATGCTGGCATACTTCCGACTCACCATCAACAACCACGATGAGGAAGCGATGAAGCGCGTGATCAATTATCCAACGCGTGGGATTGGGAACACAACGATCGATAAAATAGTTGTCGCAGCAAACGACCACAACATCAGTATGTTCACCGTGATGGAAAACCTTAACGACTTCAATGTTGAGATGAATGCAGGTGCAAGAAGCAAAATATCTGATTTCGTTACAATGCTAAAAAGTTTTTCTGCCATGTTGCAAAAAAACAATGCATATGATCTTGGAAATCACATTGCAAGCAAAACCGGAATTCAGAAAGATCTTTACAACGACAAAAGTCCGGAAGGAGTTTCCCGCTATGAAAATATTGAGGAGTTGCTTGGGGCGTTGAAAGAATTCTCAGCCCCACCCGGCCTCCCCGAAGGGGAGGAGGAATACAAGCCCATTGATTTGCCAGATCTCACTCCTGACCCTGACCTTCGGTCGCAACCTACGGTTGTCATAGGAGAGGGGAACGAAGGGCTTGATGCCCCCTCTCCTTTGGAGAGGGATGGGGTGAGGCGGCTGGATGTTTTCATGTCCGATATTGCGCTTTTAACTGACTCCGACAAAAAAGATGAACCTGAAAACCGCGACCACGTTTCTTTGATGACCATTCATCAGGCGAAAGGATTAGAGTTCCCGCATGTTTTCATCGTTGGGCTGGAAGAAAATCTTTTTCCGAATTCGTTCAGCATGAATTCGAGAGACGATCTGGAAGAAGAAAGAAGATTGTTTTATGTTGCCCTCACTCGTGCGGAAAAACGATCCACGCTTACTTTTGCCGCCACACGTTTTCACCGCGGTTCGCTCATCAACACCGAACCCAGCAGGTTCATAGAAGAAATTGATCCGCAATACCTTGAGTTAGGAGGAAAAATGTCGCAACCAAGAGAAGATGGAAGGGGAGAAAATATTGTAGATCCAACTTACGATGATTTGCCGGTGATACGATATGGGGACAAAACAAGATTTAAATCCCAATTGCCATTCGGACAAAATTCAAAAGTTAGCAGCCATAAGCCAGTTGCCAGAAACCAGAAACCAGAAACCGGTCGCCAGTCTCAGTTAACTCCTAAAAAACTCATTAACGCAACCGTTGCGCAATACAAACCACCGAGTGAATCGCAGGAACACTTAAGAAGCTTACAAGTAGGAATGACTGTTTCTCATGAGCGTTTTGGGAATGGAAAAGTATTAAATATGGAAGGTCAATTTCCGAATTCAAAAGCAACAGTGGATTTTGGCGAAGCAGGTCAAAAACAGCTTCTGCTGAAATTTGCGAAGCTGGAGATTGTAGGATAAAACGATACTTTGCCCATTAAAATAATTACCCTACTTTTGCGATAGTTACCAATTAACGAATCAGCTACAAATATTACGAATCTATGTATTCAGATTTGTAACATTCGTAACACATTCGTTATTAGTATTCTAATATTTTATAATTCAAATCCTCAATTCTTGTTCAGAATATGAAAAAAGTAGAAATGGAATACAACACGCAGATGCCTAAACTGATCATTCCCGAATACGGAAGAAACATTCAGAAGCTAATCGAGTATGCCTGCACACTAAAAAATAAAGAAGAACGAAATAATGTTGCTAACGCTATCATCGCCATCATGGGTCGTTTGAATCCGATGCTTCGCGATATCACGGATTTTCGCCATAAGCTTTGGGACCATCTGTTTATCATTTCAAATTTTAAATTAGAGGTTGACTCTCCTTATCCGGTTCCTTCGAAAGAAATTCTTACTACAAAACCTGAGCGGGTAAAATACCCTGCAGCGAAAATGAAGTTCAAGCATTACGGAAAAGCCGTTGAGCGACTCATTGAGAAAGCTTCGGACATGAAAAACGGGGAAGAAAAAACTGCTTTCATTGAAGCCATTGCCAACCTGATGAAAAAGTCTTACCTCGTGTGGAACAGAGATACTGTGGCTGATACGGTGATTCTTCAGGAGTTAGAAACTCTCTCAAAAGGAAAATTGAAAGTGCCTGAAAATTTTCGCATGACCAGTACCTACGATATTCTTTCAAAAACAAAAGGTATCAATAACCGCGATGACCGTGCCGGAGAACGCAGAAGAGAAGGTGGTGGTGGAAGAGATAACCGCGGCAGAGACAGAAACAGCGGAGGTGGCGGAGGAGGTGGAAGACATTATAATAACAGGAGAAGAGGAAGATAAAAAATTATGGACGAGACAAGATGGTTGAGGGTAGATGGAACTTTAACTTTAAACATTAGATTTTAAACTTTAAATTTTGTGAGTAGTTTTGAAGTAACGGGCGGAAAAAAATTAAAAGGCGAACTGGTTCCCCAAGGCGCCAAGAACGAGGCATTGCAGATTCTGTGTGCAGTACTTCTCACTCCCGAAAAAGTTACCATCTCCAACATTCCGGAAATTATTGATGTTATCAAACTCATCGATCTGTTAAAATCTATTGGAGTACAAGTTTCTCAGATAGGTGGAGATGATGGCGGTGCTTCATACACCTTTCAGGCCAACACTGTAAATGTAGATTACCTTCTCACAGAAGAATACAAAAAGAAAGCAGCTGCACTTCGTGGTTCCATCATGATCATGGGCCCGCTGCTCGCACGATTTGGAAAAGGATACATTCCGAAACCGGGGGGAGACAAGATCGGCAGAAGAAGACTGGATACGCACTTCATCGGTTTTCAGAAACTCGGAGCAAAGTTTGACTACGATGATAAAACAAGTTTTTATAAAGTAGATGCCAGCAAGCTCAAAGGCGCTTATATGCTTTTGGATGAAGCATCCGTAACTGGAACTGCGAACATCGTAATGGCGGCAGTACTTGCAAAAGGAGTTACTACAATTTATAACGCTGCCTGCGAACCTTACATTCAGCAATTGTGCAAAATGCTGGTGAGCATGGGCGCAAAAATTTCCGGCATCGGTTCCAATTTGCTTTCTATCGAAGGAGTTGATTCGCTTGGCGGATGCACTCATCGTATGCTACCCGATATGATCGAAGTAGGAAGTTTCATCGGTCTTGCTGCGATGACTCAATCGGAGATCACCATTAAGAATGTTGGATACGAACACTTAGGTATAATACCCGACACATTCGCACGTCTCGGAATTCAAATGGAAAGAAAAGGCGATGACATTTACATTCCTTCCCAAACAAATTATGCCATTGATACTTATATTGACGGTTCCATTCTCACTATTGCTGATGCGATCTGGCCCGGACTTACTCCTGACCTGCTGAGCGTTATTCTTGTTACAGCCACTCAAGCAAAAGGCACTGTGCTCATTCATCAGAAAATGTTTGAGAGCCGTTTATTCTTTGTAGATAAATTGATTGACATGGGCGCACAGATAATCTTATGCGACCCACACCGCGCTACCATCATCGGACTGAACCGACAATATCCTTTGCGCGGCATCTCTATGACATCACCCGATATTCGTGCGGGAGTGGCGCTTCTCATAGCAGCAATGTCTGCCGAAGGGAAAAGCACCATTCATAATATTGAACAAATAGACCGCGGCTACCAGCAAATTGATAAGCGCCTCAATAAGATTGGCGCGGAAATTGTAAGAAAGTAAGAACAATAAAGAAAAACCCCTATATGAAAAAAATAATTTCTCTCGCAGCTTTAGTTTTAGTATCAGTTTTCCTGTTTTCTTTTTTTCAGGATACAAAAGTGGGACTGGAGGTTGGTGATAAAGCACCTGAATTAAAACTTCCGGGAGTTGATGGGAAATTCATCGCACTTTCTTCCCTTCAGGGAAAAATGGTGCTGATTGATTTCTGGGCATCGTGGTGCGGACCCTGCAGAATGGAAAATCCAAATGTAGTTACCGCATACAACAAATTCAAAGATCTAAAATTCAAAAACGCGAAGGGATTTGAAATTTACAGTGTATCGCTCGACCTCCAAAAAGAAGCATGGCTAAGAGCAATTGAAAAAGATAATCTATACTGGAAAAATCATGTGAGCGATTTGAAATATTGGAATAGCGAAGCTGCAAAAATATATGGAATTAGTTCTATTCCCACCAACCTTCTTATTGATGCAAAAGGAATTATCCTGGCAAAAAACCTCAGAGGATCTGCTCTTGATCTGGAATTATCAAAGTATGTGAAGTAATATAAAGGATTCATCTTCACACGGTGGACAGTTACTCGCAGACAGACAAATGAAAATAAAATGCACAATCTTATTTTTGTCAGTCGGCTTTTTTTGCTTCGGTCAAAGCGACAGTCTGCCGACAGCAAACAAGACAATAGACCTCTTGCGAAATTAAAAACTAAACATTGATTATCAGTTGGTTACATGAATAAAAGCTTAATTACGCAAGAGGTCTAATAATAGAATACGTAAATACAAAAATTGGCAAGAGAATAAAAACAGGAATATGTTTTGACTTTGTTGCAGAAGCATTAGACCATGTTGAACCGAATTGGCGGAAACGGACAAAAATATTTCACAAACCCGAGTATATTTATGGGAAAAGAATTAAGAGAAAAGAATTAAGAGAAAAGACTTGCTTTCGGGAGACATTATAGTTTTTAAATGGAAAAGTTTAGCGACAAGTGAACATAACAGCCATGTTTGTATAGTTTATTCCATAGACAAAAAAGGGAACATAAAAGTGGCTGAACAAAATTCAGACGGAAAACCTCAAAGTAAAACTAAAGTGGAAATAAATAACTTTGACCCAACTGGCGAAAATATAGGAATTAAAATTTATAAACTTAGGTTTTATCAACCATATTAATTCAAAAATTAAAATTATGACAATACCTCAATTTAACATTAGAGAAAATAGCAAGATACTAGAATCTGCAGAAGAAAAGGATTATATAATTTATGATGACAATAATAAAGAAATGGAAATAGGCGATATTCATTTGATAAAAACAGTCCACAAAGTGAATGGTAGACATTATCTTACTTTATTTAGTTTTTCAGGAAAAGAGTTTCAAAAATATTTTGACGAACTAAATGATGGAAATTGGTGGTTTATGAGATCGCCAAAAATATATTGAAATACATTATATAGATGAATACAAAACTAACATCCATACCATTGTTATTTTTTGCAATGCAAGGATTTCTTTACTCCCAAGTAACAATTGGAACAGTAGAAAAAAAGAAACAAGAAGAGAAAATTGTACTAAAACCTCCTCCTTATGACAGTTTAAAAAATATAGAATACCAAAACGAACCAATAAATTATTATCAATATGTCGGTTTGAAACTTTATACATTCCCAATTTCAAATCCAATTATTGGAAAATACGAAGGTGACAGGAAAAATTTTCTCTTTTCCATTTCACCGACTATTATTAAAGCAAAAGTAAAGACAGAGTATTATCCTTTTAATTATGATTATGCTCATGCTTATAGTGCTGGTCTCGTTACGAGTTACGATAGTGTAATTACATTTATATATAAACCAATACATTATTATTCAGGTGGCTCGAGTAACGAACCATTTGTAGGAATTTTTTCTGACAGTGCATCCGTTAGTGGAAAATATTTTACTATTCTAGATATTTATTATGGGAAAAAAGTGGACAGTATTATTAATCAAATTAAGATCAAAATTGAGAATCTGAAAAATTGGGGTATGCATAAAACTTGTTTTTCTCAATTACCCCAAAACTTCCAAGCCCATAATGGAAATAACATAGAGCGCCCTTTGTTAGAAAATAATCCATTATTCCTACTAAGGAATGACGAGAATGGTGACTCACTGTTATGTTCTAATCCTTTTCAGGAACGCATGATATTAGTGCCTTATTTTGTAAAACATAAGCAATTATATCAATATCTAAATTTTATTAATCTAAGCGATAAAAGTAAATGGGTTTGTTCAGAAGTTACATTACTAAAAAGGAATCCTGAATATCCAAATATGAAAGACAACAAATATTATTTTTTTTATAAATTCAAGAATGAAAAAGACGAACAAACAGAATATGTAAGTGATGGCAGTTACATGTTGGAATCCGAATATATAAAAAATGAGCAAGAAAAAAAGCTAAAGCAAGAAGAATTAATTGCTAAACAACAGAAAGAGGAAAAAAGCAGAATTGAAAATGAAAAAAAGGTAATGGAAAAATATAAAACAGAATGTATAGCTAAATATGGTCAGCATTTTGGAGAATTAGTTGCGCAGGGAAAACTTGAGATAGGAATGACTACTGAAATGTGCGAATCCGCTTGGGGTATTCCTTGGAATATTTATAAAACAACGACTGTATTAGGAACAAGAGAGCATTGGTTTTATACTTGGAAATATAATTTGTACTTCTTTGGTGGCATTCTAACAAAAATTGAAAATTGACTTTTCAACATACAGGCAATTCTGTTCTCGTAGACATTGAAAACATAAGACAGTTCGTCAAATACGGGCTGTCTTTTTTGTTTTAACCTGACACTCTCCGACACTTTGGCTTTATTATATTTGTCCTCCCGAAATGGCAGGTTTATTGCCATCACATGGAAAAAATTATTATGAGCAAGAACGATAAAGAAAAACAAGTGGAAGAAAATCAGATTACCTCCGAAGAGACAAAACCTGAAGTGCCTGTTGCTGCAGAGGTAGAGAAAACTCCTGAAGAAAAACTCGTTGAGCTTAACGATAAGTATCTCCGTCTTTATGCAGATTTTGACAACTACAGAAAAAGAGTTTCCAAAGAAAGATTGGACTTGCTCAAATATGCCGGTGAAGATGTTCTCAAGCTATTGATTCCTGTGATGGATGATTTTGAACGTGCCATGAAAGCCGCTTCACAAGCCACAGACATTGAAACGATAAAACAAGGCGAGCAGCTCATCTATAACAAATTTAAAAACTTGTTCACCCAAAGCGGATTAGCGGAAATGCATACTACCGGGAAAGTTTTTGATCCTGAACTTCATGATGCAGTTACAAATATCCCTGCTCCTTCTGAAGATATGAAAGGAAAGTGGTGGAAGAAATTGAAAAAGGATATTGGCTGAATGGGAAAGTGGTTAGGCATGCGAAGGTAATTGTGGGAAATTAATTCAACGTCATTGCGAGCGAAGCGAAGCAATCTCACAGAAAAGATGCTTCGACTCCGCTCAGCATGACATACAAGGAATAATATGGCGAAGAGAGATTTTTACGAAATACTTGGAGTTTCTAAAGGCGCGTCTGCAGAGGAAATAAAAAAAGCGTACCGAAAAAATGCGCTTGAGTTCCATCCTGACCGAAATCCAGACAACAAAGCAGCAGAGGAAAAATTTAAAGAGTCGGCAGAGGCTTACGAAGTGCTTGGGGATGCTGAAAAACGAAAACGTTACGACCAGTATGGTCACGCGGGAGTGGGCAGCGCAGCAGGAGGAGGATTTGGTGGTGGCGGGTTTGACATGAACGATATTTTCGATCGCTTCGGAGATGTTTTTGGCGGTGAACATCCCTTTGAAAGTTTTTTTGGTGGTGGCGGTGGTGGTCGCAGAAGCGGCAGAAGAGTGAACCGAGGTTCCAATCTCCGCATCAAAGTAAAGCTTACACTGGAAGAAATTGCTACAGGCGTTGAGAAAAAGGTTAAAGTCAATAAATATGTTTCCTGCGAGAAATGCAGTGGCATGGGTGCGAATAAAGGTTCCGGATTCAGCAACTGTTCCACTTGCAAAGGCACAGGTCAGGTAACAAGAACCCAGCAAACCATTCTCGGTTACATGCAAACGAGTTCTACCTGTCCTGCTTGCGGAGGAGAAGGACAAGTGATCACGGATAAATGTAAATCTTGTAACGGGGATGGAATCGTTCGCGGGGAAGATGTAATAACAATAAATATTCCGACAGGAGTTGCCGAAGGAATGCAGCTTTCCATGAGTGGAAAAGGCAATGCAGGTCCGAGAGGTGGGATTCCCGGAGAACTTATCATTGCCATTGAAGAAGCGGAGCATCCGCATTTTAAACGCGAAGGGAATAATATTTTTTATGAACAGCACCTCAACTTTGTGGATGCTGCCATAGGAACATCTGTTGATGTTCCGACACTTGAGGGAAAAGCAAAAGTAAAGATCGATGCAGGCACTCAGCCCGGAAAGATCCTGCGCCTGAAAGGAAAAGGAATTCCCGATGTGAACGGATACGGAAGAGGAGACTTACTGGTAAGTATCAATGTATGGACTCCCCAGCATTTATCTCACGAAGAAAAAAAGATCCTAGAAAAACTCCGTGAGTCAGAAAACTTTAAACCGCATCCTGATAAAAAAGACAAAGGTTTTTTTGACAGGATGAAGGAGTATTTTGAGTAGTTATCGGGCATTGTGAAATAGCCAATCCGTTCTCTTGCAGAGCCCAATCAGGTTTTACGCATTATAATTTAATAGTGTTTTCAAGTATGCAGTATCGTAGTTGGCTCTTAGTTTTTTATGGGTCATTGAGAGTTTGGATTCTATTTCTTGGTTTAACAGATTGATTGCAATTTTATTTGTGAGTGC
>JACRAL010000049.1 GCA_016213435.1 Bacteroidota bacterium | reverse complement strand
GCTGTAGTTCTTCAAACATGCCAAGCTGACGGTCGGTGTATAGTATTTTCATGCCTCGAATGTACTGCCTATTGGAAATTTAATTCCTTTTCTCCCTATGATTTTATAACCAATGGATTGTTTATTTTTACACGCGAACTACTTAAGGACTTAGGTGTGTCAGATGATGAGATACAAAATAGAGTTATTAAAATTCATGGATCAGCAAGTAAGAACAATATAATTTTTGGTGTTCAAGATAATGCGGATATTTATAAAGAACATATTTTTTTAAGAAAAGCTTTTAACCGCAATTATTCAGGTGTTAAGCTAAAAAGCATATTAGAGAATTCAAAATCAGTTGAGATATTTGGGCATTCATTGGGCGCAACTGATCATTCTTACTTCTTGCATTTTTTTGTTAAAATCAGTTCTCCCTCTTATACTAATAATGCTCCAAACAAAATTACTCTTTACCATTATGGTCGTCAAGGGCATAAACAATTATTTATGCAACTTGACACATTAACAAACAACAATTTAACACTTTTAAGGCAAAATAATGATTTCAGTTTGATTGACTCATCAAAATAACTCCCCGTAGGCGCGAAGTTGTACTTCGTGCCATAATAGATAAGTAAGCATAGCTTACTGTAGATTAAAAAATAAATTGCAAGAGAACAAAAACATTCAACCATGGAAAAACGAAAAGAACACTGGGAAAAACTTTATTCCACCAAACAACCCAATGAAGTAAGCTGGACTCCGTAGGCTCGAAGTTGTACTTCGTGCCATAATAGAAAGTAAGCTTAGCTTACTGTAGATTAAAAAATAAATTTCAAGAGAACAAAAACATTCATACAATGGAAACAAGAAAAGAACACTGGGAAAAACTTTATTCAACAAAACAACCCAACGAAGTAAGCTGGACACAGGAACTTCCGAAAACTTCTTTGGATTTCATTCACACATGTAAATTACCAAAGACAGCAAGCATCATTGATATTGGAGGTGGCGACAGCAAATTAGTCGACTGCCTTCTTGAAGAAGGATACGAAAACATTTCGGTGCTTGATATTTCGGAGAAAGCGATTGAACGGGCAAAGCAGCGGCTGGGCAGCAAAGCCGCAAAAGTAAACTGGATTGTGAGCGATGTAACGGAGTTTCATCCTTCGGCAACGTATGACCTCTGGCACGATAGAGCTGCCTTTCATTTTCTTACTACTCCCGATCAGATCAATGTTTATTTGTCCACCGCTAAGCAAGCGGTAAAGAATTTCATGACCATAGGAACATTTTCAGACCATGGACCGAATAAATGCAGCGGACTGGATGTGCACCAATACACCGAAGAAGAATTACAGCAGCAGCTCAAAGACGGTTTTGAAAAAATAAAGTGCATCACCGAAGATCATACCACACCCTTTAACACCACACAGAATTTTTTGTTTTGCAGTTTTAAGCGAAATGAATTATCCTCTGACAGAAAAAGTAATGCAGAAGATATAAGGCAAAAAGCTAATTAGTTTTTAAAAGCATGAGTAAATGAATTACTACGGTTACGCAAACGGAAAAATTCTCCGCAAGAACGATATCAAGGTCGGCATCGGTGATCTTGTGCTGCTTCGCGGCTACGGAGCGTTTGATTATATGAGAACCTATAATGGGGTTCCGTTTCGCGTAAATGATTATCTCGAGCGGTTTGAGCAGTCGGCAAAAGGAATGAAGCTGAAACTTCCACTCAAGCGAAAAGAGATCATTGCAGTCATATATAAACTCCTTAAAAAAAATCATGCTTCTGTTGAAAAGGATTTCGGAATCCGCCTGCTTCTCACGGGAGGATATTCATTGGATTCATATCTTCCTTCCCTTAAACCGAATTTATTTATCCTGATAGAAGATTTACCTCAATATCCTGCATGGTATTCCGAAAAAGGAATAAAACTCATGCTGTGTGAACATAAACGCGAAATGTCCCGCGTTAAAACGATCAATTACCTCACCGCCATTCATCTTGCCGATGAAAGGAGAAAGCAAAAGGCACAGGACACACTCTATTTTTACGAAGGGAAAATTCTGGAGACTACAAGGAATAATTTCTTTTTATTTCATGGCAATACATTGGTTACTTCTAAGGAGAATGTACTGCAGGGCATCACCAGAAAAGCGGTGCTTGCACTGGCTCAGGAAAGATTTAAAGTGGAGGTGAGGGATGTGTTGAAAGAAGAACTGAATATGTGCTCCGAATGTTTTGTTACCGGTACCACGCGTGGAATAACTCCTGTAGTGCAAATCGACACTAAAAAAATAGGAAAGGGCAAGCCGGGCAAGAACACAAAAGAATTATTGAAGATGTTCGAAGCAAAGGTTGCTGAAGAATGTAAAGTGGATTGAATGCAGAAGAGTGAAATTCCCTCCAATAATAGCCAAGTGATAAGTATTGCCTCGTCTTTGAACCAGGAAGAGAAAATTTATGAACAAAGCCATTCTCTGAAAAAACTCTGATTGAAATTTTTGTACGTTTGCTCAAATCAACAAAACGCGAAACGATACGAAAAATACGAAAGAAAAAACCAAATTCACTTTTTTCGTATTAGTACATTTGTAAAGACTAGTATTTTGTAGATGATACTATTAAAGTTGTTAGGCAATATGGTAAAGAGCACACATTCGACAAAATTGAAGGAAGGAGATAAAGCTCCTGATTTTTCATTTACAGATGCTAAAGGCGCAACTAGTTCGCTGAAGGATTTGAGAGGGAAAAAAGTCATTCTCTATTTCTATCCGAAAGATGACACGCCCGGATGTACGGCCGAATCCTGTAACCTGCGCGATCATTATAATAGTTTGAAGAAAAACGGATATGAAGTAATCGGAGTAAGCAAAGACGATGAAAAATCCCATACTAAGTTTAGTAAGAAATTTAAACTTCCTTTTCCTTTAATTCCGGATAGGGAGAAGAAAGTAATTAAAGACTATGATGTGTGGGGAAAGAAAACTTTTATGGGAAGAACTTTTGATGGAGTAATACGCACCACTTTTGTAATTGACGAGAAAGGGAAGATCGAAAAGATATTTCATAAAGTAGATACAGAGAATCATGCGGAGCAAATTTGCCCCGACCCTAAAGGGAGGAAAGACAAATAATGAATTAACAACCAAAATCAACATAGTCCTCTCCCTTTAGGGAAGGGGCAAAACAAAATCAAAAATGGCAAAAGAAGCAGTTAAAGAAGCACCGAAAGAAAAGCACGCATTAGCGGCTCCGACCAAAAGTACGGAGTCCGTCTTGCAGCGGACAGGAGTAGAAGTGAATAAAGAAAAACTGAAAGCACTTCAGCTTACTATTGATAAGTTGGAAAAAACATACGGCAAAGGCACCATCATGAAAATGCAAACCGGTGCTATTGAAAAGATCGATGCAATTCCTACGGGTTCGCTTGGATTGGATGTTGCGCTGGGAGTTGGAGGTTTTCCCCGCGGTAGGATCGTTGAAATTTATGGACCTGAGTCATCCGGAAAAACCACACTGGCACTTCATGCAATCGTAGAAGCGCAGAAGCGAGGAGGCATTGCCGCCTTTGTGGATGCGGAGCATGCATTTGACAGGTTGTACGCAAAAAATTTGGGCGTTGATCTGGAATCGCTTCTTATTTCTCAGCCGGACAATGGGGAGCAAGCAATGGAAATTACCGAGAACCTTATTCGTTCAGGAGCGCTTGATATTATTGTAATCGACTCAGTTGCCGCTCTTACGCCAAAAGCGGAGATAGAAGGCGAGATGGGCGATTCTAAAATGGGTTTGCATGCACGCCTTATGTCTCAGGCAATGCGCAAACTTACGGGAACGATCAGCAAAACAAAATGCTGTGTAATTTTCATTAATCAACTCCGTGAAAAGATCGGGGTGATGTTTGGAAATCCGGAAACAACAACCGGAGGAAACGCCTTGAAGTTCTATGCATCTGTTCGAATTGATATTCGCAGAATAGGACAAATAAAAGATGGAGATGTGGTAGTAGGAAACCGTGCGAAAGTGAAAGTAGCGAAGAATAAAGTGGCTCCTCCTTTCCGCCTTGCTGAATTTGATATTCTTTTCGGAAAAGGAATTTCAAAAGTGGGAGAGATAATCGACATTGGCGTGTTGCACAACATCGTTCAAAAAAGTGGTTCATGGTTTAGTTATGATGGAACAAAATTGGGACAGGGAAGAGATGCCGTGAAACAAGTGTTTGATGACAATCCGGAACTTGCTCTGGAAATTGAAACCAAGATCAAAGAAGCCCTCATTAAAGAAGTGTAAATCGCAATTAGTTAATTTGAAGATTTGAAAATGAGAAGAAGGATCAAGACATTGATTTTCAAATCTTCAAATTTGCTAATAATCACATTGGCTGTCTCTTCCTGTAGCACTAACCCAACTCCCAACTCCCAACTCTCGTATGGAAATGATTCCATTCCTCCTGATATTCGGGTGATCAGCGAGAAGATAGCAAGCGACCGTAACAATGCGGATTTGTATTTTCAAAGAGCGCATGCATATTTTTCTCACAACAAGTTTGTTGATGCGATCAGCGATATGAAGATCGTTTTAAAGATAGACAGTACAAAACCCGAGTATTATAATTTCATTTCCGATCTTTATTTTACGCAAAACAAAACCCGCGACACAAGAGATGCTTTAAGGAGAGCAATAAAACTTGATTCTTCCAACGTGGAAGCATTATTAAAATACAGCCAGTTGTTTTACCTGATGCGGACCTACGACACAGCAATGTATTACGTAAATAGAAGCATTCATTTTGATAAAACAAAGGCGGTTGCACATTTTCAGAAAGGAATGATACTGAAAGAAACAGGAGATACCGCGAGGGCGGTTTCAAGTTTTCAATCTGCAGTAGAGTTCAATCAGAACTATTTTGAAGCATATATGCAGTTGGGTGTTTTGTGTGCTGCAAAGAAAAATTTATTGGCACTCGGATATTTTGACAACGCATTAAAGATTCAGCAGCAGAGCATTGAAGCGGGGTATGCAAAAGCAAAGTTCTTGCAGGATATTAAAAAGTATGATGACGCGCTTCAGCAATATGATTCCCTCCTCGTATCTTCTCCCGACAATCAGGATATAACCTATAATATAGGCGCTATCTTATTTGAGCAGAAGAAATACAAAGATGCTTTGCAAAAATTTGATCTCACGATCAAGCGAGATGATAACTTTTTTCGCGGCTATTATGGAAGAGGCGGGTGTTTTGAAATGTCAGGAGAAAAACAAAAAGCGATGGATGACTATAAAAAGTGCCTCGCTATTAAACCTGATTTCGAGCCGGCAATATTGCAGTTAGATGCGATTGAAAGAAGTATGAGGAAGAAAGAATAGGAAACTTTCCTTTGCGAACTCACCAATGTGTTTATAAGTCTTTATCGAAATCTTTCTTGAAAGTTTTATAAACTCTTTTTCAAGAAATATTTTTTTTAGCTCTGCATCCGTTAATTTGTCTATAAGCAGGTAGTTATCTTTTTTGTAATGATATTGCCATGGATTATTATTTACGCAGATGTAAATCTTTTTCTTTCTCAAGCGATTTACTCCTCTCTCTCCTTTGGAGAGAGATTTTCTGTATTCTTCCAGCGCTTTTCCCTGCACATGAAGTGTGGTGCTGAAGAAATTTCCCCACCAGAACATAGTTCGGAAGGCAAATACAGATTCTTTTGAAAAGTGTTTCGGATAGTCAAGAATGAGATAAGGGAGCCCAAGATAGTTTTCTCCGCGAAATATTTTTCCTGTTTGTGTGTCTACTTCTTTCGGAAAAAGTATGTTTTCTTTCTCAATAATATTTTTTATTTCCTCTCTTGATTCAGCCAGTAGTTGTTTGATCTTATCGGTAGCAGATGCTTTGATGAAAAAGAATTCTTTATTATGAATGGTGCTGAGTTCAGTTTGGGTGAGCAAGTGTGTCATTGAGTCTTCGAATAACAAAACTTTACGAAAAATATTTTTTGAGAATTAGTTTTTATCTGTTGTTACTTGTCGTTCTTCATCCTCTTTCCATCCTTGAACTTTACCACAAAGCAATCGGTATTTCCTTTTTTTTGCATTTCAGAACGGTACTTCATGGCTTCATCAATTGTTTTGAATTCTCCTGCAGTGTATTTGAATGAGCCATTGTCTTCGTATTCGCTGACTTCTTTCAACCCTTTAAACTTGTCTGAGACAAGTGGAATACGCTGACCGGACGACATGAATTGAACTTTGTAGATAATTTTTCCCATCACTAAAGAGGGAAGTAGTTGAACCGAATCTGTTTTTTTTATAGACGTATTTTTAATAGAATCTATTACTTGTAACTTGTTTTCGATAGATATCGGGATTGTAACTTGTAACTTCTCTTTCTCGGGAGGCATCATTGTGTTTTTTGTCAGCATAGAATCTTTAGGAACAATCTCAGCTTTTGTTTCATTTTGAATAACAGGTTCTTTGTTAGCCGGAATAGAATCTTTTTCCGTTTTAACTTCTGGCTTTTGACTTCTCCCGTCTGACTTCTCTCTCGTCTTTCCTCCCTCGTCCTTTGTCCCTTTTATTGTTGTGTCTTTCTCGGAAATAAAAGGCACAGTGTTTTCAATATCATCATCATACTTAGCGAGTTTATCCTCCACTTCATCTTTGTATTGTCTGAATGCGCTGAAAATAGAGCGAGCCAGGTAGTCTTGTCCTTTCTCTGAGACTATAAATTTTTCTGAAGCGGTGCTGGAGAGAAATTCAGCTTCAATTAATACGCTTGGCATGGCAGTTCTCCACAAAACAAGAAATCCTGCCTGTTGAACTCCTTTGTCAACGCGTCCTGCTTTTTCTTTTACCTGTTTTTGAATCTTGGAGGCAAAACTCATGCTTTGCTTCAGGTAGGCATTCTGCTGCATGGTAAGAAGGATGTATCCTGTTTCGCTGTTCGGATCAAATCCGTCATAATGTTTCTGATAATTTTTTTCTAAAAGGATTGCAGCATTCTCACGTTTGGCAACATTCAGATTGGCGTTTGTTTTGTGCAAACCCATTACATAAGTTTCCGTTCCTAATACATCGTCATTGCAGATTTTTTGTTTTGTTTTTTTATCAATGGAGCAGGCGGTGTTGCAGTGTATGCAGATGAAGAGATCCGCTTTATTCCGGTTGGCAATGGCAGCGCGTTCATCCAGTTCCACAAACACATCCGAACTGCGTGTGTAAATAACTTTCACATCAGGCATTTTATCTTGAATGTATTTTCCGAGTTTGAGAGCGATGCCAAGAGCGATGTCTTTTTCTTGTGATGTTGTAATACCCAAACAGCCGGGGTCTTTGCCTCCGTGACCGGGATCTATCACAACAGTTCTTATTCCGAACAAAGGAGGAAGTGTCGGAGTTGTTGTTTCTGGTGGATTAGAAAGTGAGCTTGGCTCAAATTTTGCTACATAAGACGAGCCGAAAAAAGAAAGCAGAATAACCAGCGATATTAAGATGTGTTTTTTCACAAACGATTGTTATTCTTTCTCATCCTGATGTAAAAAACAGGAGGAAGTTTTTTGTTTAGTTTTACTTGTTTTTAGCTTCATAGGGAGTCCCTTTAGGACAAAAGTAACTTTGCATAGTGCTCATCAGAACTAACATATTTGTTTTTTTCACCATAGGGATGTTAATTGCCATTTGGGTGTGTGAACCGGTATTTTCACAAGATACCGTATCTAAATCTGCTCCCAAAGATACACTGCAAAAAGATTTTGTCAGCGAGTCCGATAATTCTGTGATTAAATCAAAAATTATTTATAGCTCCAGGGATTCCATCCGTTTTGATTTGAGTAATCAAAAAGTATTCCTCTTTGGAGATGCGAAGGTTACTTATGAGGACATGGATATTAAAGCGGGTTATATTGAATTTGATATGGAACATAATATTGTCTTTGCGCGCGGAGCGCGAGACAGTTCAGGAAAAGCTATTGTTGACAGTGCCGGAATGTCGGTAGGCGATCCTGTGTTCAAGCAGGGCTCGCAAAGTTTTGATGCTAAACAGATGACCTATAATTTTCAAACTAAAAAAGGAAAGATAAGAGATATCAGAACGGAAGAAGGAGAGGGAGTTATTCATGCGAAAGATGCCAAGAAGGATACCGGAGATGTGTATTATGTGAAAAATGCTAAGTACAGTACTTGTGATCTGGAGAATCCGCATTTTTATCTTAATGCAACAAAGCTTAAGGTAATTCCTGGCAGCAAGATTATTTCTGGTCCGGCTTATCTGGTAGTTGGAGATGTGCCCACACCGCTTGTGCTTCCCTTTGGTATTTTTCCGAATAAGAATGGGAGGAAATCAGGAATTCTGATTCCCTTCTATGGGCAGCAAGAAAACTTTGGTTATTTTCTGAAAGATGGAGGTTACTATTTCGGGCTCAGCGATTATTTTGATCTGGCATTGCGCGGAGATATTTATTCTCAGGGAAGTTTTGGTGTGAAAGCCAATACGAATTATGTTAAGCGTTATAAATACAGTGGATTTATAGAATTGGATTTTTCTAAGATAAAGTTCAGCGAGAAGGAATTTCCTGATTACTGGGTATCGAATACTTTTAAAATAAATTGGCGGCATGCTCAGGATGTGAAAGCAAATCCCAATTTCAGGTTTTCTGCGAATGTGAATGCAGGAAGTGCCACACATAATAAATATAATTCATATGGGCAGGATTACTTGAGTAACACAATGCAGTCGAGCATTTCAATGAGCCGGTCATGGAAGAGCAGTAATCTTTCTTTGAGCGCATCTCACAGCCAGAACACCATTACACATGCGCTGGATGTAACTTTGCCCGAAGCGGCATTCTCTTTGAATCGTTTTTATCCTTTGAAAAGAAAAAATAAAATAGGTAAACCCAATGTGTTTGATAAAATCAATACCAGTCTGACAGTTAATGCCAGAAACCAAGTTAACACTATTGATGCACTTTTGTTCAAGCCAAAGTCTCTTGATTTTCAACCGGAAGCGGAAAAATTATTTCGCAATGGCGTGAAAGCATATGTTCCTATCAGCACATCCTTTAATATAGGTCCTTTAATTATTACACCTTCTGCGTCTCTCAATAGCGTAGGGTATTTTCAGACGATCAAAAAACATCCAGACATAAAAGATTCTGCACTTGTGACAGAAACGGTGCCGAGATTCAAAACAGCTTACAATTATGTCACAGCACTTTCTGCAAGTACAAAACTTTACGGGATGTTTCTATTTAAACACGGAAGAGTGAAAGCCATCCGCCACGTTCTTACTCCTGCGGTTGCATTTAGTTATAGACCGGATTTCAGCCAGGCGCATTACGGGTTTTATGAGACTATAATAACTCACCCAAAAGGCATTGAGAGAGAGCATAGCTATTCCTATTTTCAAGCTGGAATTTATGGACCTCCGCCTGCAGGCAGATCGGGTGCCATTAATTTTTCTATAGGAAATAATCTTGAAATGAAACTTCGTCCATCAAAAAAGGATACATCCAGTCAGGATAGAAAAATTATGCTGATAGAGAATTTTGTGGTTTCATCATCATATAACATGGCCGCAGAACATTTTAATTGGTCAACAATTAATTTTTCAGGCAGAACACAGCTTTTCAAACAAGTTAACTTGGCGATGGACGGAGTCATAGACCCTTATAGAATAAATTCTGACAGCATCAGAATTGAACGATTTGTTTTTAACGATAATAGAAATATAGGTCGTCTCACCGCAGCCGCACTTTCCCTCAGCACAAGTTTAAGAAGTCTTACAGGTAAAGAGCCTGCCAAGCCGGCAACATCAAAAAATCCAAGACAGGTGGCAAACTACGATGAACTGAATTATATTTTCCTACATCCGGATTACTATGTGGATTTTAATATACCATGGAACCTTACAGTTTACTATAATATAGTTTATTCCAAACCTGCTTTTCACAGTACCCTGATTCAATCTTTTACTTTCAGCGGAGATGTGAATGTGACAAAAAAATGGAAGGTAGGCTTTCGATCAGGGTTCGACTTTATTGAGAAGGATTTTACGTATACATCGTTTGATATTTACCGCGATCTGCACTGCTGGGAAATGCGCCTGAACTGGGTTCCGTTTGGCCCGCGAAAAAGCTACATGGTTACCATTGCTGTGAAAGCAAGTTCGCTTCAGGATTTGAAATTGATGAAAAAGAGTCCTCCGTATGGGTATAACTAAGTCAAATACTGGCTGCGGGTTACTATTAGGGCTTTAAGGCAGCAAATGTACTTTCACCAATTCTCCCGCAGACACATTTCCTTTTTTAGCAGGCACATAAATTAGGCAATCTGCATTTGCAAATGAGCCGATGTTGTTTGAATCTTGTCCTTGCAGTACGCTTACTTTACCATCGGATAGTTTCCCTTTCAGAAATAATGCGAGTCCTTCTTTTTTTGAAAAGGAATTTATAACAGGAAGCATTGCGTTTTTGAGAAACACAGTTTGGTGCCCTTGCATCATCTTTATTGCAGGATAAGCGTATTCATAAAAAGCGGTTAAAGCTGCAGCGGGATTGCCGGACAATCCAAATATCAAACAAGAATTTAATTTGCCGAAGTAAAGCGGCTTGCCTGGCTTTTGTGAAACTTTATAAAAGATGGTTTGCACACCCAATTGCTCCAGTGCTTTGCCAACAAAATCATATTTTCCTACCGAAATGCCGCCTGTGGTTAGAACCATATCAGATTTGCTGATAGCAGTTCCTAATTTCTCAATGGTTTGTTTTTCATCATCGTTCACAAAAAGTATTTCTGATGATTTAATATGTATGGATTCAAGCGCAGCTTGTATGCTGTAAGAATTGGATTCAAATATTTGTCCGTCCTTTAATTTGTTGCCTGGGTTTACTAATTCGTTTCCGGTTACAATAATGGCAACTCTTGGGCTGGAAAATATTTTTATGGTTTCAATTCCTAAACTTGCCAGCAGTCCGATGGAGGCAGGATTGATAACATGACCTTTTGTTAAAATTATATCGTCTTGTTTTATATGTGCACCTGCTTGCCTGATGTTTGCTCCTCGTTCAAACGCTTTATCATTAATGATTAGTTTTTCGTTTTCAACAGTAACTTTTTCCTGCATCACGACTGTGTCGGCACCTCTTGGAGCTTTTGCACCGGTCAATATTCTTATTGCTTGTCCTTCTTTTATTTCTTTGGAAAACGGAGTTCCTGCGGCAGATTCTCCTATGATATTTAATGGAGTTGATTTTTTCAGGTCTGAAAACCTGAAAGCAAAACCATCCATTGCCGATTGATCGAATGGAGGATAGGCGATAGGTGAGATAATCGTTTCAGCCAGCACACAATGAAGTGCTTCGGTGATTTTTTTATTTACCTGAGCGAGTTGAAAGGAATTAGTTACAACAAGCTGTCTGGCTTCTTCTACGGAGATCATTTTACAAACCTAAGAAAATACCATGGAACATCGTCATTGCGAGCGAAGCAATCTGTCAGATAAAATAGAAATTCTTTAGGAGATTGCTTCGTTCGTTCCTCTCTCGCAATGACGAATTAATATAGAATATAACGCTTTTCTTAAAACATGACGGCTATCATCTAATTTAAGTCGTTAAGGATATATTTTTACAACACTTATGAATAAGAAAACTATGAAGATAATGGACGGCAACGAAGCGGCTGCTTATGTTGCTTACAAAACCAGTGAGGTTTGTGCCATCTATCCTATCACTCCTTCGTCCACGATGGGGGAATTTTGTGATGAATGGTCAGCCGATGGAGAGAAAAACGTTTTTGGCGAAGTTCCGCGCGTAATGGAAATGCAAAGTGAAGGTGGTGCTGCGGGCGCTATTCACGGAGCATTGCAGGGCGGTGCACTTGCTTCCACGTTTACGTGTTCGCAGGGTTTGCTGCTGATGATTCCCAACATGTACAAAATTGCAGGTGAGTTGACGCCCACCGTTTTTCATATTGCAGCACGCACGCTTGCCACGCACGCACTTTCTATTTTTGGCGATCACTCGGATGTAATGTCGGTTCGCCAGACAGGATGGGGAATGCTTTTCGGCCGCAATGCTCAGGAGGCAATGGATATGGCGATGATCGCACAGTCAGCTACGCTTCGTTCTAAAGTTCCTTTCTTAAATATATTCGATGGCTTCCGCACTTCGCATGAACTGATGAAAGTGGATGTGATACCCGATGATGTTATCCTGAAAATGATGGATGAAGGCGATCTTCTTACGCATCGCAGTCGTGCTATGTCAACCGAGAAACCTTCTATCCGTGGTACCGCACAAAACCCGGATGTGTTCTTTCAGGGACGTGAAGCTTCGAACAAATATTATTTGAATGTTCCTATTGCGGTGAATTTTGCAATGAAACATTTTGCGGAACTCACAGGAAGACAATATAAATTGTACGAATACTTCGGTCATGCAAATCCAGACCGCATCATTGTGACCATGGGTTCGGGTTCAAACACCATTCACGAAATGGTAGATCATCTGAATGCGAATGGAGAGAAAGTAGGATATGTATACGTGCGTTTATTCCGTCCGTTGGATGTGAAAGCATTTGTGAATGCAATTCCAAAATCAGTAAAGAAGATTGCGGTTCTTGATCGCTGCAAAGAGCCCGGAAGCATTGGAGAGCCGCTTTATCTGGATGTGGTTTCTGCAATTGTGGAAAGCCTCACCCCAGCCCTCTCCGAAGGAGAGGGAGCAGGAAGACAAATGCCTCTTATTATTGGAGGACGATATGGACTTGCTTCGAAAGAATTTACGCCTGCGATGGTGAAAGCAGTATTTGAGGAATTGAATGCAGGAGCTCCTAAAAAACATTTCACCGTTGGAATTGAAGATGATATCACTCATTTGAGTTTAGAATATGATCATGCATTCTCGTTAGAGAAACAACATTTGTTCAGAGGATTGTTCTACGGTTTAGGTGCTGATGGAACTGTAAGCGCAAACAAGAATTCCATAAAAATTATTGGCGAGACGACCGATAATCACGTGCAGGGATATTTTGTTTATGATTCGAAGAAATCTGGCTCGCTCACAGTATCGCATTTACGTTTTGGAAAGAATCCAATACGCTCCACTTATTTAGTTGGTTCGGCAAATTTCATTGCCTGTCATCAATTTAATTTCATTGCTAAATACGATATCCTGAAAACTGCTGAACAAGGAGCAACGTTTTTATTGAACACGCCTTATGATAAGGAAGATGTCTGGAATAAGCTTCCGAAACATATTCAGGAAGAGATCATCGATAAGAAAATTAAGTTTTATGTGGTGGATGCTTCCAAAGTTGCACGCGAAGCAGGAATGGGATCCAGAGTAAATACCATTTTACAAACTTGCTTCTTCGCCATTGCAGGAATTCTTTCGAAGGAAGATGCAATCAAACGAATTAAAGATGCCATTCAGAAAACCTATTCTGATAAAGGTGAAAAAGTTATTCTGAAGAATTTTGAAGCGGTAGATAAAGCCATAGCAAATCTTCATCTGATAGATTATTCAAAATACAAGACAGGAAATATAGGTGGCGAAAATATGGTGTCGGATTCTGCTCCTGATTTTGTAAAGAATGTATTGGCGAAGATTATGATGTTCGAAGGAGATGAGCTGCCTGTGAGTGCTTTTCCGATCGATGGAACCTATCCTGTGGCAACTACCAAATGGGAAAAAAGAAATATTGCCGATACCGTTCCTGAATGGGATGCCGAATTGTGTTCTCAGTGCGGAAAATGTTTTCTGATCTGTCCGCACGCTGCAATACGTTGCAAAGTGTACAGCAAAGAAGAATTATCTAAAGCACCGAAGGATTTTAAACATATTGCTCCGATAGGAAAAGAATTCGCAAAAGAAACCGAAGCATATACATTGCAGGTAGCTGTTGAAGATTGCACCGGATGTAATTTGTGCGTGGAATATTGTCCTGTAGAAAGCAAAGCGCAACCCGGGCATAAAGCCATAAATATGGTTTCGCAAATTCCAATCAAAGAAACTGAAATTAAGAATTGGAATTTCTTCTTATCGCTTCCTGAAATTGACCGCTCCCGGGTAAATAAAAACACGGTGAAAGGAACACAATTGTTACAGCCGCTGTTTGAATTCTCAGGCGCTTGTTCCGGTTGCGGAGAAACTCCATATGTGAAATTATTGTCGCAATTGTATGGCGATAAAATGGTCGTTGCCAACGCAACAGGATGTTCTTCTATTTACGGTGGAAATTTACCAAGTACACCCTGGGCGACCAAGAGTGACGGTTGCGGACCGGTATGGGCGAATTCCTTGTTTGAAGACAATGCAGAGTTTGGACTTGGAATCAAAATGGCGTATGATAAGAAAGCCGATATGGCGAAGACGCTTCTGAACAGTATTCGCGATATCATAGGAGTTGGTCTGGTAGATGAAATTCTGAATGCGGATCAAAGTACGGAAGATGGAATTCGCAAGCAGCGGGAGAGAATAAAACATCTTCGCTTGCTTATTTCATCCAGCAATGATTATGCAATGAAGCAGCTTATGTTCCTTGCCGATCATCTGGTCAAAAAATCGCATTGGATCATCGGAGGCGATGGATGGGCTTATGATATCGGTTTTGGAGGATTGGATCATGTACTTTCTACAGGTGAAAATGTGAACATCATTGTGCTGGATACCGAAGTGTATTCCAATACAGGGGGGCAAAAATCCAAATCAACTCCAATCGGTGCAAGTGCAAAATTCTCAGTGAATGGAAAAGCTACAGGGAAAAAAGATATTGCATTACAGGCAATAGCGCACGGTTCGGCTTATGTTGCACAAATCGCAATGGGAGCAAACGATGCGCATACTGTAAAAACGATTCAGGAAGCAGAAGCTTTCCCCGGAACATCACTCATCATTGCATACAGTCATTGCATTGCACACGGTTACGATATGATACATGGAGCAGAGCATCAGATGAATGCAGTGAAATCAGGATACTGGCCATTGTTTCGCTACAATCCTTTGAAAGCAAAAGGAGAACGCTTTACGATCGATTGCAAAGAACCATCATTGCCACTGAAAGATTTTCTATACAACGAAACTCGATTCAGTATTCTAACCCGTCAAAGTCCGGAGCATGCTGCCGAACTGCTTACGCTGGCAGAAGCAGGAGTGAGCGATCATTGGGAACGGTTGCTGGCGTTGAAGAATTTGTAAGTGGAACGGCCACCCCTTCCCTGAAGGGAGAGGGCAAGGAATATATTACCCTTTCGTAAAGAGTACAAAAATAATCCGTTCGTTCATTAATGATGAAGATGAAAAAATAGCTCCCTTTAGGGCTGTGGCGACTACTTTCTATTCTAAATCCTTTGGATGCACTTTCAGCTTAGCAAGCACAAATTCCTCCACCACTTTTGCTTTAGCAAAACATTCGCTCACTTTACTTGTTTCGAGGCAGTAACTGCCTACGCAATTTTCTTCTTGTGTCTTGCATCCGAAGCAGGCAATATCAATGCTCTTGAATCCGGAATCCACCTTGCAGCATTCGGCTAAAAGATTTTCCAGAGAGTTTTTTGAAATACTCTTTACTTTTTTTTCTAACAGGTAGGATTTTAGAAATTCTATTACAGCATTTTTGGTGCTTTGACAAGTACATAGTAAAACAGTGTCTTCGCTTGGTCGGTAAAGTTCGTTATTGGCAATTCGCAATAGAGAAGATGCGTTGCGCAAAGAATCAAGGATGGGGTTGGTATTCATGTCGAATGTTTTTTCAAAAGTAAATGATGGACGAGTTCCTTTATATGATATTTGTCATAATCTTATTTAAGAGATATGGTCTTTATTCTGCTGTCAAGGTCAATGCGTGTTCCGCGCGCGTACGGATTGGCATAATCGCTCCGATTCTGTAATATCTTTCTCTCCACTTGAGAAGAAAGAAGGTGATGCAATAAGAGATTATTTGATTACGTTTGTAAACAACATTTCATTTGCCAATGGAAAAAATAATCACGAAAGTATTTCCTCTCCTCTTGCTTTTATCCTTTCAGCAACCCGCTAATTCTCAAAGAGTAAAAACATCGGTTGAGGAGGATGGCTTGAAAGGAAAGGTAAAACAACTCCGGCAACATTTCTATAAAGCGGAAGTGAAATCAGGTGTGATTTCTACCGGAGCAAAGGCAATCGGAACAGGTTTTCCTTTTGACACATTTATACCTCAGAATTTCATGTATGAATATGACGAGAAAGGAAACATTATCAAAAGCAATAGCAATGACGACACTGCGCAAAGCAAAACTACTTATGAGTATGATGATAAAGGAAATGTTTTAGAAGTGAAAAACTTTGGGTCTAACGGTAGTGTGGGTTCAAGCTATACTCACCAATATAACGATCAAGGCATGTTGACAAAAACTATTGCATATAATCAAGGGTATTTATGGATTACAGAAACTTTGCAGTATGATAGTAAAGGAAATATCACGGAGGACATCAGTAATTATGCGGACGGAAGCTTAAAAAGCAAACAGCTCTATAAATACGATGCGAAAGGAAATCTGATTGAAGAGAATGAGTATTCTCCATCAGATAGTAATTTGTTTCCAAAAGGTACATCCTGCTGCAACGTGCATCGCTATGCGTATGACGACAAGGGGCATAAAACAGAGGAAACCGATTATGATTCTAATGGTGATTTAGCGGGTGTCAACAAATTTGACAGCAAGGGGAATAGGATTGAATTGCATATCTATATGAAGTTTGATAATAAAAATTCAGGGTCGAACAGTGTCTATAAATACGATGATATGGGGAGTATTATAGAGGAGCAAACTGATTGGACGGACGGCACTTTTCACAGCAGAAATAAATATACTTATGATTATGATAAACAAGGCAATTGGGTTAAGAAGATAGAATTCGAGAATGATGTTCCTAAATATATTACCGTCAGAGACATTACTTATTTTTAAAAAACTTTCAAATTCAAGCAGCAAAACTGTGTAATTAAGCCAGTATGTTCTTCATTCACATCCGGGTATCAGCTTCATTTCCCTTCTGAGTTACACGCATTAAGCATTAAAAAACTGTAATTTCTAATACCCTTTGCTCCACTTGGCATAATTGGCTCGATTCTATCGATGTATTCGTTCCGATCGATAAAATTGAGTGTATTTTACTGTTCGGATCGTTCGGATTGACTTCTGAAACTTTCTTAAGCCATTCGGATCGTTCGGATTGACATATTCGCGCAAATGATACCGTATCCTTAGCTGAACTTTTGTAAATATATTTCAATGATAAAGAAACAAGCAATGACTTTGCAAATAACAGAATTTTCTGTTGTTTAGGTCTTAGAGAAATAGAAGGGTGGATAATCTTTGATAAAGGTGGGTAATTGATATACAACCTTTATTGTCTTTTCTTCGTCTATGCATACAACAGATTATGTTAATTTTAATGAATTTTCATTCACTAAACTCTAAACAACCCCCTAAAAACTATACTATGAAGAAAGAAAATCTACTCACACTTATTTTTTCCGGTTTTATTGCCTGTGGATTTGCACAAGCTCCCGTTGCTGATTTTTCAGGAACGCCAAGAACCATTTGTGCGGGACAATCCGTTGCATGGACAAATCTTACTACAGGTGGTGTTACATATGCATGGTCTTTTCCCGGAGCAACAGCTCCAACATCAGGGGCTACCAATCCAGCAGCTAGAACCTATACTGCTTCGGGTGTATATGATGTTACGTTGGCAGCTACAAATGCCAATGGCACGGATACGATGAGAAAAGCAGGATATATTACAGTTATAGCGTCACCAACTATCGTTGTTACGCCTTCACCCGGATATATTTGTACAGGCGGGTCTGTAACTCTGACAGCCACTGGTGCAAATACCTATTCCTGGACTCCCGCAACCGGACTTAATACTACTACCGGATCCACTGTAATTTCGACTCTTAACGCTACAACTACTTATACGGTTTCAGGAACTAATGCGAATGGATGCATCTCCCGAACAAATGTTCTTGTTTATGTAAATACAAACCCTCCGCCAACACCGGGAGGAATAACCGGGTCAACGGCAGTTTGCAGCGGGCAAACGGGAGTAACATATAGCGTTCCGAATGGCGGTGCGCCTGCCGGAACTATCCGAACATGGTCTGTGCCTGCGGGGGCTACAGTTACCTCCGGTCAGGGAACAAGGAATATTACTGTAACTTTTGGCAGTACTTCGGGGAATGTTTGTGTGACATCAAGCAACGGCTGCGGCACCAGTGCGGCAAGCTGTCTGGCAGTTGCTGTAAATCCTACTCCGGCAGTAGGCACAGTTGGAACGATAACAGGACCCACAGAAGCATGTGCAAATCAAACAGGTGTTACTTATTCTGTAGCCTCTGTAGCGAATGCAACATCTTATAATTGGACAACTGCAGGAGGAGCTGCAATTACAGCGGGTCAGGGAACAGCGACCATAACAGTGGATTTTACAAACGCAAATGATAATATTTGTGTTGATGCAAGCAATGCCTGCAACACAAGTGCACAAAGCTGCCAGGCAATAACAGTAGTTCCAAATGCACCGGCAATTCCCGGAGGCATAACCGGACTTACAACAGTCTGTAATGGGCAAACAGGAGTAGCTTACTCTGTTGCAAATGTTCCGAATGCCAGTGTATATACGTGGACAGTTCCTTCAGGTGCAAGTGTTGCTGCAGGTCAGGGAACACGGTTTGCTACTGTGGATTTTGGCGCTACCTCCGGAACGGTGTGCGTAACAGCAGGCAATGCGTGCGGAACAAGTCTGGCAAGTTGTCAAACGATTTCGGTGGATCCAAACCCAGCCTTAGGTACAATTGGAACGATTAGCGGACCAAGTGCAGCATGCGCAAATCAAACGGGTGTTATTTACTCTGTAGCGTCTGTTGCTAATGCAACATCTTATAATTGGACAGTTCCTACTGGTGCAAGCATTACGGCAGGACAGGGTACTTCAACCATTACCGTGACTTTTGGAATTACAGCCGGAAATATTTGTGTAGATGCAAGTAATAGTTGCAGCACAAGTTCGCAAAGCTGCCAGGCAATATCAATATCCCCCAGTGCTCCTGCAATTCCAGGAGGCATAACCGGACTCACAACAGTCTGCAATGGACAAACAGGAGTATCTTACTCTGTTGCAAGTGTTCCGAACACCAGCGTATATACATGGACGGTTCCTTCGGGCGCAAGTGTTGCTGCAGGTCAGGGAACACGCTTTGCTACTGTGAATTTTGGCGCTACCTCTGGAACGGTGTGCGTAACGGCAAGCAATGCCTGCGGAACAAGTCTGGCAAGTTGTCAAACGGTTTCGGTAGATCCTAATCCGGCAGTGGGTACAGTTGGAACGATCACAGGTCCAACTGCAGTATGTGCAAATCAAACTAACATTACCTATTCTATTGTTTCTGTTACAGGTGCATCAACTTATAGTTGGACAGTACCGGGAGGAGCAAGTGCTACTGCAGGGCAGGGAACCAATACGGTTACTGTATCTTTTGGAACAACAGCCGGCAATATTTGCGTAACAGCCAGCAATAGCTGCAGCACAAGTGCGCAAAGTTGTCAGGCAATATCAGTAGCTCCAAATGCTCCTGCAATTCCCGGAGGTATAACCGGACTTACAACAGTCTGCAACGGGCAAACAGGAGTAGCCTATTCTGTTGTAAATGTTCCTAATACCAGCGTATATACATGGACGGTTCCTTCAGGCGCAAGTGTTGCTGCAGGTCAGGGGACGCGATTTGCTACTGTAGATTTTGGCGCTGTGTCGGGAACGGTGTGCGTAACGGCAGGCAATGCATGTGGAACAAGTTTAGGAAGTTGTCAGTCCATCACCGTAGATCCAACACCAGCCTTAGGTACAATTGGAACGATCAGCGGACCAAGTGCAGTATGCGCAAATCAAACGGGTGTCACTTATTCTATTCCATCTGTAGCTAATGCTGCTTCATACAACTGGACAGTGCCAGGTACAGCAACTGTTACTGCAGGGCAGGGAACAGCAGCTATAACAGTAAATTTTGGAACAACATCCGGAAATATTGGAAACATTTGTGTAGATGCAAGCAATAGCTGCAGCACAAGTTCGCAAAGCTGTCAGGCAATATCTGTATCTTCAAGTACACCGGCAATACCAACAGGAATAACCGGAGCAACTACAGTATGCAGCGGGCAGGTTGGAAATTATTCTATTGCTTCTGTTGCCAGGGCTACATCTTATGCATGGACAGTTCCTTCAGGTGGAAGCGTTACCTCCGGTCAGGGAACAACAGCAGTTACAATAACTTTTGGCAATACCTCCGGCAATATTTGTGTATCAGCAGGCAATGCGTGCGGAACAAGTCTGGCAAGCTGTCAGGCAATAGCGGTAAGTGCCTCTGCGCTGAGTGTTATGGCAACACCAACCAGCACTACTTGTTTTGCTTGCTGCGATGGAAGTGCAACGGCAACGCCATCGGGAGGAAGTGCGCCTTATACTTATTCGTGGTTACCTGGTGGACAAACTACTCAAAACATTTCCGGTATTTGTCCAGGCACTTATTCCGTGTGTGTGACGGATGCCGGTGGATGTGTAACCTGTGCAAATGTTATTATTATAGATCCGCAGGGAGTAGCCGCTTTAACGGATAACGGAACACTCAAAGTGTTCCCTAATCCTGCTAATGATTATATCTTCATCGAAGGAACGCTTTCTTCTTCTGCAAATCTACAAGTGAATATCATTAATGTGTTTGGGCAAAAGGTGATGGATAAATCATTGTATGCAAATGGAAGTTTTTCTGAGAAGATAAGCATCGGTAATATTGCTCCGGGAGTTTATTTTATAGAGATTCGTTCCGGAGAGATGCTCAGAAATTCCAAAATCGTAAAAGTTCAGTAATGTGTGTTTGTTGTTGTCATGAAGCCCATCAGAGAGCAATCTCTGGTGGGTTTTTGTTTTGAAGGTAATTGGATTTTTATTAGAGAATATCAGTGAATTATCCTGAACACTAATTCTTTCATCAATTCTCCTTCATCGGTGCTGTTTCCCTCAAAGCCTTTTGAACGAAGGTCGTACTGCCGAAGGAGGGAAATAATATCCATGGTTTTTCCGGGCGGATAATTTCCGGCAGCAAGCGTGTAGTCTTTTACAAAAAAAGGATTCACTTTGAGCGCAGAGGCGACATTGTTCTGTGATTTATCTGGCAGATAATGATACACCAGTACCTTGCTGAAATAACCTGCCAACAGGGCAATGGTTACCACAAATGGATTGTCTTTTGGGTTGGAAGCAAAATAATTGATGATGCGGTTTGCTTTTAGCGCATCGCGCTTTCCGATTGCTGCCTGCAGTTCGAAATTATTATACTCCTTGCTTATGCCGATGTACTGCTGAATGTGATCGGTTGTGATCTGTGTTTGTGTTGGTAAATTGATCATCAGCTTTTCCACCTCCTTTGCTATCTTGCTCAGATCATTGCCAAGAAATTCGGTGAGCAGTTGGCTGGCGCGCGGCTCTATGGTATAATTTTTTTCCTTTATATAACTCTCCACCCATGCAGGCACTTTGTTATCATACATTTTATCTGACTTCAACACTACTGCGCGTTTCGACAAATTCTTGGCAAAAGCGGTACGCATGTCAATGGTTTTGTACTTATGGCAGAAAACAAGGATGGTGCTTTTTTGAGGGTTTTCAAGGTATAAAGAAAAGGGATGAGTAGCCCCCTCTAAATCTCCCCCTTCAGGGGAGACTTTTATTTTTGCTCCTATCCCTGAAGGGGAGAGGTTGGGAGAGGGGCTTTTGGGTATCAGCCCTTTCATATTCTGCGCTTCCTTTACTATCACCACCTGGTAATTGCTCATCATCGGGTAACGTTTTGCAGAGCCAATCACAGCCCCAATGTTGGTCTCGCCACCGTAAACAACAGTTTGGTTAAATTCTTTTTCGGATTCATCCAGCACGTTTTTATCAATGAAATCTGAAACCGCATCAATAAAAAACGGTTCTTCCCCCATCAGAAAATAAACAGGGTGATAAACTTTGTTCTTGAGGTCGGATATGATTTTTTCAAACTCCATAAATCTTCGAAAAGCCAAACGGTACGAAAAATACGAAAAATATTTCTCCGCTACTTTCGTATTTTTCGCATAAATTCGTTTTTCGATGATTCCATTAAACTTACCTGAATATTCTTTCCGAATCCGACAAGGAGAAAAAGGAAATCAAATCTTCGATAGAGTTCGAAAAAAGTTTGTTGCGCTCACCCCCGAAGAATGGGTTCGGCAGAATTTCATACGATATATAATAGAAGAGAAAAAATATCCTGCTGCGCTTATTGCGGTTGAAACAGGATTAAAATATAACCGCCTGAAGAAACGCAGTGACATTACGGTGTACGATAAACAAGGAAAAATATGGATGATCATTGAATGCAAAGCCCCTGAGGTTAAGATTTCGCAGGATGCATTTCAGCAAGTAGCGGTTTATAATATGTCGGGTAAATCAAAAACAAAATTCCTTGCAGTAACCAATGGATTAAAGCATTATTGCTGTGAGATGAATGCCGAGCAGGATAAATATGATTTTCTGAAAGATTTTCCTGCGTATATTTGATTGTGTGTAGTGGGGATAAAAAACACAACATTGAACCACGGAATAGCCGCAATAAAATTTGACTTTGATATAGTGATTTAAATCTTTAAGTATCTTTATTAAAAACCCCCTAATCCGAAATCTATCAGTATGAAGATTTTCCCTTCATTTTTTTCTACTCTGGTTTTTATTTCCTTCTCTGTTTTGACCTTTGCAGGAAACAAGGCAGAAGTAATTATTCCGGGTGATCATACGCCAAAGTATTTCAAAATGGCTTCGAATGTGAAAGAAGGTGATTATCTTCCAAACACAATTATTTTCAAGGTGAAACCTCAGTATCGTCAGAACTGCAAGGTGAATTCTGTGGATAATCTTCTTCCTCTTCAGGATTTACTTCAGGCAATTGGCGCACAACGTGTTGCTAAGATTTATCCTCGTCACAAAGCTCCGGAGCAAGAAAGAAACAGGCTTGGAAAAAGAATGGTTGATCTCTCACTTATTTATTTTTTTAGCTATTCTGAAAATATAAAACTTGAAGAAGCAATTAATAAAATTCTTTCCCTCGGATATTTTGAATACGTGGAGCCATGGTATGTGCCAAAGATTCTTTTTACCCCGAATGACCCATCCTTGTCTTCTCAATACCATTTGCAAGGAACAGGGGTGTATGGTACTGGCAGCATTAATGCGCCTAATGCATGGGGAATTAACAAAGGAAGTTCAAGTGTGGTAATTGGAATTACAGATACCGGAACCGAATTAAACCATCCCGATCTTGTCGCAAATTATTTTCACTGGGTTGCCGACCCGATTGACGGAATAGATAATGATGGTGACGGGTATATAGATAATTACAATGGATGGGATCTTGGCATGAACGATAATGACCCTACATGGGCAAATATTGGCGCAGTGCCAAACCATGGAGTTATTACTTCGGGAGATGCAGATGCTGTTTCAAACAACAGCACGGGAGTGGCAAGTCCCGGTTTTAATTGCAAACATTTTATGGTAAAATGTTACGATGCAACTGGCGTGATGTCTGCAGCCTATCAGGGCATAGTGTATGCGGCAGACCATGGAGCAACAATCATAAGTAATTCGTGGGGCGGTTCCGGAGGAAGTTCTTACGGACAAAATATTATTGATTATGCTGCCATCAATAAAAATTGTTTGGTGATGGCTTCAGCAGGAAATAGCGGACTTGAAGAATATCTGTACCCATCCTCCTATAATAACGTATATCGGGTGTCGGCAACCACGAGTACCGATGCATTGGCAGGTTTTTCAGATTATGGCGTGGATGTGGATTGGTGTGCTCCCGGAAACAGTATTTATTCTACAACAAGCGGTGGTGGTTACGGTGCATCAAGCGGAACATCCATGTCTTGCCCTGTATCTGCGGGTGCTGCGGGCATTGTGCAATCTCAGTTCAACTATACATATGCTTTTCAGATCGGAGAAAGATTGAAGCAAACCTGCACTCCCATGACGAGTAATGCTCAATACAATGCCGGCAAGCTTGGCAAAGGAAGAATTGATATGTACAATGCATTAACGCAAGCGGCAAAATCAATCATGGTAAATCCTATTACTGTTGTGGATGGGAATGATAATATTTTCATGCCGGGAGAAACACTGACCCTTAGCGGAATTTTCACCAATTACCTTGATCCGTGCAGCAGCGCTGCGACAGCAACATTTTCTGTGGTTTCTGGACCGGGATCAGTAATGAACGGAAATTTTAACATTGGAGCATTGCCAACACTTGGAACAGTCAATAATAACAGTGCTCCTTTCACGCTTGTCGTCAATGCAGGTGCAACAATTAACTCAGTTATTAAGTGCAAAATTCATATTGCCGATGGTGTTTTTTCTAGTGATACCTATTTTGATGTGCTGGTGAATGTGGATTATATCAACATTACTATCAATGATGTATTCACAACCATTACAAGTAAGGGTAGAATTGGTTATAATCTTGATATGCAAGCGCAAGGGCTTGGTTTTCAGTATCAGCTTGCTTCCCCTGCGGCTGATCTTTTATTTGAAATGAGTTTAATGATTGGAACATCTTCCACGCAAGTTTCGGATATGTTCCGCGGTGTTAGCACAGGCGATAATGATTTCGGCTCGCTGACACGCGTACATCAGATAACACCTGCTGTGGTTTCCGACTTTGATGTGAGTGGAAAATTTAACGATGCTCCCTCATCCAGCGCTCCGCTTCCTGTTGAAGTTCGTGATAGCGTTTACGCATGGTCAACCGCTCCATACCGAAAATTTGTAATAGTAAAATACAGTATCAAAAATACAGGAGCATCCACGCTCAGTAATCTGTATGCAGGCATTGCGGCAGACTGGGATGTGCCCAATGAAAAAGCATGGCAGAACAAAGGATCATATGATGCAGTATATAAAATGGGATATACGTATCTTGTTGGAGGGAATCTTGTGGGCGCTATTAAATTGTTGAGCAGCACAGCTCCTGCAAACAATTATTTTATTGACAATGTTGCAGGAGGCAATGGCGCCATGGATATAAATACTTCCAGTGGTTTTACCACAGCAAAAAAATACACTGCTCTCAGCACCAGCAGAAACAACGATGGCTTTGGTGCATCGGGTGGTGATGTGATAGATTGCGTTAGCAGCGGACCATTCACTATCAATGCAGGCGACAGCATTGAAGTTGCTTTTGCTTTGATAGGGGGAGACGATCTTCCCGATATTCAGACAAGCGCTTGTGCCGCTCAGGAGAAATACGATAACGGATGCGCAAATCCAGGCGTTAATGTTATTGAAAATGATAATTTTTGGATGTTTAGCTTTCCCAATCCTGCAACCGGTTCTCTAAATATCAACTATAATATTGTTGGATATGATGATGCTTCTATCCAGATCATTAACTCTCTTGGAGAAACAGTGAGAGCATTTAATAACCTTGCTAAGGGAAAGAATGTGCTTGCCCTCGATGTATCAAAACTTAGCAACGGAAATTATTTCTACCAGTTGAGAGCCGGAGAAGCAGTGTTGACAAAGAAGTTGACGATTATACGATAACCCTGAAATTGATTCTAAGAAAACCCCTGACCCTAACAGTCGGCTTTTTTTATTTTAACGTGGATTCGGTTTCAATTTAGTTTTAGTTTTTTAGCAAACACAGAGGGTAATTTATCAAGATACGTATATGCGCTTAGCCCTGCAAAAAGATTTACCATTGCATTGGCTGGACTGCGATGGCGCGTATGGTCAATAT
>JACRAL010000048.1 GCA_016213435.1 Bacteroidota bacterium | reverse complement strand
TGCGTTCACCTTCTTTGTTCTCACCATAGCATTCTGCTTGTCGTACAACTGACAGCAGCGCCCTTGACCTTGTCGCTCAGTACATTTCCGTGAAGGATTTGCACCACAAGGCGGTTTGATTAATTCGCCTGAACATCTTAATCGGCAGACCAATCAGTAATATCTTTTCTTGCGTGAGACCTCTTCGGTTTCTAATCGAAGCTCGTTTCCGACAGACAATTACTGCCTACCATCTTGACTACAGTTTTGTTGTTACTTCAAAGAACTTTTATCCTTCGTACCCTGTAACAACGCAGGACACACGACGGAGGCGCATAACAGCGCATTGCCTCCACTTGGGCTGACTTTTTTGATTTTGAAAATAGCTTGGTTATCCCCAAGCGAACGGCAATGCGCGAGACGTTGGCAGTAATTTTAATACAGGACAGTAACTTTTTCATACTTCGCAGACACATTTGTGCAAGGTGGAAGTTCAGTTCTCCGAATGAAGTTTAGTGCTAATAAACCCCGCCATCGCAAACCCCCGAAACGTTATGTGTAATTGGGGGCGCATTAACAGCCCGACAACACCATCAGGGCAGACAACTTTGTGCAACTCGCACCGACAACTTCAAAGGACAAATACTTTTCAGGAAAATATATTCAATAAAAATAATTTCAATCCTTTACTTGATTTTTTAATCCACTCAATGGCTCTCTGAAGTGTAGGAATATCTTCCCCGAATTTTCCTATACTTGTATTACAACTTCCGCAAATCCATCCCCTTACACTTCCATCTATATGACTGTGATCCAAGACAATGTCAGCTTTAAAATTTCTAACCTTTTCTTTATTGCAGACAGGGCACAGAAATTTTTCTCCAATAGCCGGTCTTGGATGTAACCGCTCGTATTCCTCCGCTTCCTTTTTATTGATTTTTACTTTTTGGGAATAACACTCTTTGCAAACGGGACGCCTTAATATTCTATCTCCCTTTCCATACTGGTTCTTGGAGAACTCCTCCATTGGTTTTTCTTTTCCACAAGAAGTACAAACTTTAGATGGTAATTCCGCTGGCATATTCTAATGTTTTTTGAGCAATTCTCTTTTCTGCGATTTTACAATAATCTTTATTTATTTCACTTCCTAAATAATTCCTATCCTGAATTGCACACATCTTTGCTACTGTTCCACTTCCCATCATAGGATCATATACCAAATCTCCAATATTGCTCCATGTGTAAATATGATCGTGAGCTAATTTTTCTGGAAATATTGCTGGATGCTCAAAAGCGATTGCATCTCCTGTTGAATGCCCTTTCCCAATATTATATTCCCAAATATTTGTTCTCCTACCAAACTCTCCATAACCACCACGCTTTAATTGTAGTAAATCTCCGTTTTGCAATCTCTTAGTTCCGCTATCGCCTTTACGAGACTCTTTATTTTTTCTATCCTTTATGAGATTAATTGTTTTAGGATAGCCCTTGCTAAACACAAACATATATTCAAATGCTTGCCAATAAGTTTGATTATTCCCGACTGCTCCTCTTGGAGGTTTAGAATATATCATTGTATCAAAAAGATTAAAACCGCATTCTCTAAAGAAAAGTGCTTGCCTAAAGGAATTTCCGGTCTCGCTACCTTCAATACAACTATCTCCTACAACCCAGACAACTACTCCCCCTTCTTTTGTAACCCTAAAAAGTTCCTGTGCAATTTTTTCAAATGGGAAAGTATATCCGTTAAATTCGGTCTTCACTACATGGATTTGATTGTTATAGCTCCGTAGACTATCATACGGGGGAGATGTAATTGTTAAATCAATATACGAATCAGACATTTTTGCCATCGTTTTCAGACAGCATTCATTGTATATTATATTCTTTGATATAGTTTTCATAGGAAGGATATTTGAAGTTGCGGACAAATATTAGAAAAAATACGATATAAAAAATTGGTTATTAACATCGTGTGGTTAATTTCAGCCCTCGGACAGGCAGACAATCGGGTAATCGCAGACAGCAACGCAGGATGAAAGACAAATGCGCCCCCAACAACACATAACAGCGCATTTGCTTTATTGCCGCTGACTTGCTTGTAATGAGTTTTGTTTTTCATATCTTTGTTTTCAGTTTCAGGGCAGACAATTTTGTTCTTCGTGACTCGGCAACAACGCAAATGCGCGGAACGTTAACCACAAGGCGAAAAAGACAAACAGCCCGACAGCCCGATAGACAATTTCGCTGTAACTTGACACAGACCAGACCCATTTGCCGACACTCAAGCCAACGCAAGGTTTTAAAAAATTTTCCCACCGCACTTTTAAAAAATAATTTTATGCCTACCCACATTGGCACATTTGGGGTTTGCCCCACCGCACAAGCCGACACAAAAGCAAACCCCAAAAGAGCCAATTTTCCCACCCGCAAATACGATGTTGATAAATATTTTGAACTTCTGTACTGTATTAACAAAGAAAAGGTAAAAATTGCTCTATTAATGGCAATACGAGATATAGTTTACAATGGAACTACCGAGCAAAAACATTATCTAAAATCACTCTCTAATACCTATATGATGATGTTCCTACTGCAATGGGAACCTAAACTTGCAATATATTTTCAAACCCTCGCTTCAAAACTAAATATTTTTGTTTGCACATCAATTCTTATTCCGGCATTCTCCGAATATTACCTTGAACCTGAAAATAGAAGACACTGGAATTTATTAAAAGGAGCACACAAGGCAGGCATTACCCTTTATATTAACGACACTATTCTTGATGAATTAATCTCACATTTTAGAATGCTGAGAAATAAATATTATAACTTTTTTAGCAGAACCGAATCTATTTACCTTGACGATGAAAATGAAACATTATTTATTGATGAAATATTAATACGTGCATACTTTTACGCCAAAATGAGAGGGAAAGTGAAAACTTATGATGATTTCATTAATAATTTTCTCGATCCAAATTTAAGAACTCCAAAAGAAGATTTAATCGGTTACTTAAAAGAGGAGTTTGGAATTAAATTTATTACAAAAGAGGAATTAGGTGTAAAAATTGACAGTGATGACAAAAGTAAATTATTAGAAAAATTAAAAGAAAGAAAAAATTATGATATAAAAGCTGAAAATGACACCGACCTAATCCTTACAATATATAAGATTAGAGAGAAAAACAATGAAAATTCTGATTCAGGTATTTTCGGCTATAAAACTTGGTGGTTGTCGAAAGACACTTCAACATACAAAGCAGTACTTGATGCATTTGGTGATACAAAATATCCTATAAGTTGTTATATCAGACCAGATTTTATATACAATTACATAACATTAACACCGAACAAAGAAGAAGTAGATACTGCATATCTAAAAATATTTCCAAGTTTACTCGGAGTAAATTTGAGTTTTCATCTTCCATCCGATGTGACAGAGACAATTCAATCTCGTATAGCTGAATTTGGAGAAAAACAACCCGCTCAGGTCAAGAGAATATTAAGACAATTAAGTGATAAATTAAAATCAGACCCCAAGCTAAGAAATAATAAAAAAGCGATTTCCCATTTTCTTGACGATGAACTAAAGAAGCTAAAAGAAAGCTGATAATGCTATCAATTAAATATACCTAAATCGTAAAAATGTTGATATTTTTATTAAAAAAGACAGGTAAATACAATTTCCTTAACTAACTTTGAACCTGATTTTTACTAACTATGAGCTATAAACCAACATGTATTTCACTGTTTTCGGGCTGCGGAGGTCTTGATTTAGGATTTCACCAAAAGGGATATGAAACAGTATGGGCCCCCCCGTAGCCGCTAAGTTATTTGTATTGTACCCGCGAAGTTGTACTTCGTGGGCAATAGCATGTAAGCTGAGCTTACAAGAAAATAAAACACGAAGCAGGAGATTCGCGTTTACAGAGTGCTATGGCATGATAAGCAGTAGCCGTTATTTAAAAAACAATAAAAGCTTCAACGAGATGAAATTAGAATCACAATCCTTCGACCCTTCAAATCCATCACGACCCTTTCGCTTGAACCTGTTCAACCCGGTGCATCCCTCCATAGAGGAATTTGTTTATTATGGCAAGCGGGTATTTAAGACGCAGCAACAATTTTGTGAACTAAAAGAAAAATGGGATGCAGCAAAAAAAGAAATAAAAGATTCAGCCGACCTGCTCAGAGTATATCAAATCCTTTGTCCCGAGATGAAAAGTCTTTGTTTAGACACGCAAGTTGTGTCCGCCAACTTTTTCAATGCCTACGACAAATGGCGAGAAGCAGCCAGGAAAGATAAGAGCAAGCAGGTGATGCATGAATTTAGCAAACTATCGATTGAACAATCGCCTGCTCAAATAGAAAGGCTGCAAAAATGGTTTGAAACTTTGCTGAACATGTATGAACAGAATATTAAAACGATGGAAATGGGGATAGAAAAAGAATTAAACAATCCCACACCATCCGAGTTGATTCATCCCCCTGAGTTGCTTACACCACTCGGATTAGGCATACTGAATATCGGACCCGAAGATGTTTCTCGTACCACCATCAACAAAATGGAACTGCCCTTTATAGAAGATATTATACAAATTAATTTCACTGCCGGCTTCTTGGCTGATAAATCAATCTGCAGTAACATTAAAGAGATTGATTTGTCGGGCAACAAGATTGATGAATGCAGCATCAACACTCTGCTGATGACCATCGACTATGCCGACACACGGGATGGAAAAATAAAATTAGACGGAGGAAGCAATGCCGCACCTTCCGGACAAGGCATTGTGGCAATGAATAATCTCATCGGCAAGGGCTGGACAGTCATTGTCAACCCTCCCGACTGGCCCACACAAAACAAATTACAAATAAAGGGACAAAACATAGTGTTCCCGCTCGACTGGCGGAATATACATACCCTCGACTTTCATAATAATGCCCTCTCTGAAAAAGCGGTCAATGACTTGTTGATAAGCACAGACCGTTATGGCACAAGCAATGGCGAAATCATCATAGACGGAGGTACCAATGCAGTCCCCACAGAAGAAGGCATTGCAGCAATGAACAACCTCATCAGCAGGGGCTGGACAGTAATCACCAACCTGCCATCAGTATCCTCTCTTTCTCGTTTCAGCGAAATAACTTATTTAAAAAGATGCGAGATGAAATGGGCCACACATATAAAAGCGTATGACCCGCCAACCAATAATCCGAATCCCATAACAATAACAATGAATATTGGCTACGACAAAACCACAGAAACAGATTGTGCCTTTTCGCTTAACATGCAAATGATAGTCGGTGTTTATATTCCTCAAAAGAAAAAGATATTACCCATCACTTTGGATGTTCGCCATGAATTAATTACCACCAATCCTCGTCTGATGGACAGTTTTCAATCTCCCGCAGTCATTGAAGCATATACACAGATTGCAGTAGAAACTTATGAGGAAATAAAAAAAGGATTTATCAGCATTAAAGCAGCTACACCCTTTTTAAAAGATACCAACTTTAGTATGCCACCATGCTCTGCCCACAAACTCAGGAGATTGCTTATTGACGGATTGAAAGCTCAAGGAATTTGTTAATTAAGAAAGGCAAAGTCCCCGTAGCCGCTAATGTATTTGTTGTTGTACCTGCGATTCCGATAGCCATCGGGATTCCTCGCAATTGACGTTTGTAATATCAGCGTTCCATGATTTTCTCCTCCGCTTCTCTATCCAAATGCTGCTGCACCAGGTCTATTGCATTTGTAATTACATCGCTTAAGGCGGTAATAAAGGAACCATCCTTGGCAATGCTGATGGCGTGTTTTATTGCATCGGTTTCTTTCGGGATAACTTCGTAAGTAACCGTTTTGCTTTGCGTGGTAATTCCTTCCACAATCAGGTTGATGATCTCTTCTTCGGTGCGCCCGCGCAAATGTTTTTCCTGGCGTATGATGATGTGATCGAACATGCGCGCTGCAATGGAGGCGCATTCGCGTATGTCGTTATCGCGCCTGTCGCCCACGCCTGCAATGATCCCTACTTTGTGCGGTGAATCAATGCTTTGCAAAAACTCTTCTATTCCCAGATAGCCCGCAGGGTTGTGAGCAAAGTCTATCATCACTTTAAAGCGTTTGAAGTTGAAGATGTTCATTCTGCCCGGAGTTTGCGCTGCGCCCGGAATGAATGTTGCCAGGGATAATTTAATGTCATCGGTTTTAAATCCCCACAAGTAGCTGGCTAAGGTTGCGGCAAGCACATTGGCGATCATGAATTTTGCTTTGCCGTTCAGCGTGAGCGGAACGTGCAATGCTTTTTCCACCCGCATTTTCCAATCTCCTTTTTTAATGGTGATAAATCCGTTCTCGTAAATAGCGGCAATTCCTCCGGCTCTGCAATGGTTCACGATCACATCACAATGTTCGTTCATGCTGAAGTAGGCGACTTTGCAATCCAGTTTTTGAGCGATTCGCACGCAGTTCTCGTCTTCGGCATTCAGCACCGCCCATCCGTCTTTCTTCACGCTGTTCACAATCACGGCTTTCACGCGCGACAGATCTTTCAGGTTTTCAATATCGCTGATGCCAAGATGGTCTTCTTCAATATTTGTAATGATGCCGATGTCACATTTGCTGAAACCTAATCCTGCACGTAAGATTCCGCCACGCGCGGTTTCTAACACGGCAAACTCAACGGTGGGGTCTTTCAGAATGAATTCAGCGCTCATAGGTCCGGTGGTATCGCCTTTCTCCAGCAAATGGTTCTGAACATAAATGCCATCGGAAGTGGTGAAGCCCACTTTGTATCCGTTGTTCTTTACAATGTGAGCGATCAGTCGCGTGGTAGTTGTTTTGCCATTTGTTCCGGTGATGGCAATGATGGGAATGCGCGATGGTTTTCCGAGAGGATATAACATGTCGATTACCGGAGCCGCTACGTTGCGGGGCAATCCTTCGGAAGGAGCAAGGTGCATACGGAAGCCGGGAGCTGCATTCACTTCTAAAATAACTCCTCCGTTTTCTTTCAAGGGCTGTGTTAAATTCTTAGCCATGATATCAATGCCGCACACATCCAATCCGATTACACGTGATATGCGCTCGGCTAAGAATATATTTTCTGGATGCATAAGTTCGGTAACATCTATGGAGGTGCCGCCTGTGCTGAGGTTGGCAGTTGATTTCAAATAAACAATTTCATCTTTGGCAGGAATGCTTTCTGTGCTGTAGTTTTTCTTTTGAAGCAGATCCAATGTATCTCTGTCCACTTCAATTTCGGTAAGAACGTTCTCGTGCCCGTAACCTCTGCGCGGATCTTTGTTGGTTTCTTCTATCAATTGCTGAACGGTACTTTTTCCGTCTCCCACCACGTTGGCAGGAACACGCTGTGCGGCAGCTACCACTTTATTATCTATCACCAGCACTCTGAAATCAAAACCGGTGATGAATCTTTCCACGATCACTTTGCGCGAATATTTTTTTGCGAAGGCAAATCCTTCCAGCGCATCTTCCCATTTATTCAGGTTGATGGATGCGCCTTTGCCGTGATTGCCATCTACGGGTTTTATCACGATGGGATAGCCAATGCGCTTAATCACGTTTGCTAAATCTTCTTCATCCACACATATATCGCCTTTAGCAACAGGTATGGAGGCATCGTACAACATGCGTTTTGTTTCTTCTTTATCGCAGGCAATATCAACCGCAATGCTGCTTGTTTTGCAGGTGATGGTTGCCTGAAAGCGCATTTGGTTTACGCCATAACCCAATTGCACCAAAGAGTTTGTTCCCAATCGTATCCACGGAATGTCGCGCGAAGCGGCTTCTTCCACAATGCTTCCTGTGCTGGGTCCAAGGCGGACTTCCTCGCGTATCTCGCGCATTTTTTTTAGGTCGGCTTGCAGATCGTATTCTACGTTGTTTACCAAAGCATGTGCAATGTTTACAGCAGACTCGGCTGCAAACAGTCCGACTTTTTCTTCTGTGTAACTAAACACAACATTATAAATGCCCTGTGTTTTGGTTTGGCGTGTTCTGCCGAAACCGGTTTCCATGCCGGCAAGTGTTTGTGTTTCCAGCGCAATGTGTTCAATCACGTGTCCCATCCATGTGCCTTGCTCTATGCGTTTGAAAAAACCACCGCGCTCTTTTTCAGAACAGCGATGTTCGATCATAGAAGGAAACATGGATTCGAGGCGTTCTCTGAATCCTGCGATCTTATTGGTAGGGCGCTGTTCCAGTTCTTCCAGGTCCAGACGCATTTGAATTAATTTCTTACGGCTCACACTCCATATGTTTGGTCCGCGCAATGCCTGAATGCTAAGTATCTTCATAAACGAAAGTGTTGTACGTTGCCCCCCGCCCTAAAGGGAGCTGTTGTCAATGTCTTCACCCTTTAGGGAAGGGGCGACCTTTGTGGGCGTTTAAATATACAATGAAATGCATAATCATGGTTTTAATAACTAAGGGTAAAAAAAATAATCAATCAATGCTTATTAGAATATTTTTGCGCTATGAATCCAAAAGGAAAACTTATTGTAATAGGAGGCGCTGTTGACAAAGGCAGCTTTTCTGAAAAAGCGTTTGATAAACAGGTGGAGAAAAACCTGAACTTTTTCGAGACCGGTATCTTAAAACGGATGATACTGGAATCAGCGCACAAAGAAAACTCGCAGATAGAGATCGTTACCACTGCATCAAAGATTCCCAAGGTGGTGGGGCAGGAGTACGCCAAAGCGTTGGAATTCCTGGGAGCAAAAAAGGTTCATGTGCTGAATATTGAAAACCGTGAAGAAGCGATGGGGAATGAAGCGCTGGAGAGGATACGCAAAGCCGATGTGGTGATGTTCACGGGTGGAGATCAGCTGCGCTTGACTTCTATATTGGGCGGAACACCGCTTCACGATCTGTTGCTACTGAAATATAAAACCGAGCATTTTATTTTTGCCGGAACATCGGCAGGCGCTGCAGCTGCATCAAACAATATGATCTATCAGGGATCGAGCAGCGAAGCATTGTTAAAAGGCGAAGTGAAGATGACCAGCGGTTTGGGATTGATTGACGGAGTGGTGATTGATACGCATTTTGTTCAGCGGGGCAGGATAGGGCGTTTGTTTCAGGCAGTGGTGGGCAACCCACGCACCTTGGGCATTGGACTGGGAGAAGATACCGGCTTGCTTATCACTCATGGAAATAATATGGAAGCAATAGGCTCCGGTCTTGTTATTCTGGTAGATGGCAGAAGCATTAAAGACACAAATATTACTCAAGTGGAAATGGGCGCGCCTGTTTCCATTAAAAACTTAGTGGTGCATGTGATGAGCCAGTACGATAAGTATGATCTGGAAAAACATGAGATGACCATTCATTCGGTCCAGCACGTGAAGAGTAATTAATCTCTAAGGATTTCTTAATTCTATTCGGGTGAGGCAAGGTTCATCAAAGCCGTAGGGATTCTCTTTTCCTTTTCTATAGAAGTTCATAATCTCGTATGCTATGAGAATTAGGTATCAATGAAAGATCGAAAAGTATGTTTTTTTTATTTTATGTTCTTCCGTTCGAGCAAGGTGTCTTCGATGCACATCTGAGAGACTCGGCTGGGAAGAAATTAATAATGCAATCGGAAGTATAACACTTCGAATGTACTCAGTTAGTGAGGACATCAAGCATGAGAAAGCGCAATATTCAGAATGTCAATATTTTTTATATTAGCGCTCAGAATTATCCCGACTGAAATTTATTTCTCTCCCCCATAGTCAGGAATAAGTTGTATGGAATTATCTTTTTGTTCTGATCCGCGAAGAATCTGTTTGTCTTTAAACAACCATTAATACTATCTCAGATGAAACCCACATGGTTGAATAACCACAAAGGGGCATGAAAATGTAACTTTAGTGCAAACTTTAAACTTACACCATATGAATAAAGAAACAATAGAATTTGAGCAGCACGTAGAGCGGGGCTGTGGCATAGATGTTCA
>JACRAL010000058.1 GCA_016213435.1 Bacteroidota bacterium | reverse complement strand
GCAGTGGCTCTACACCATTTTATTTGCACCATGCGTCCCATTCAGTTTTGAATGGGTTATTATCAGTCAATATTTTATCAGGATGGCACTTTCTTACAAGAGGGTTAAGCATCTCTGCTATTTCTTTTATAGTTGGGTCGTGATTGACCTGCTTTGCCAAGAGCAAGTATCTGCTATGGTCATCTATGCAGATGACAAAATAGTATTTTTTCCCTTTAAGAGTAAATGGTCCTTTAATGTCTAACTGCCACAGCTCATTTGGTTTTTCTGCACGGAAAAACTTCCATCCTTCTGACTTATTTTTATAGCCGTTTAGTCCGTGCTTTTTTAGCATGTCATTAATTGACGTTCTTGAAAGTGTGATTCCCTGAACAATCTTGACGCTTAGCTTGGACAAAGATTTTAGCATGAACTTTGGCAAAGAATGCAGCCCTTTCCTTATCCTTTCGCTTCCCCATTCAAACATATTTCTTAATGCCAAAATGGATAACTCAATTTCCAAAGAAATCTTCGATTTCTTCTTTTTTCTTTTCCTGTCTTTGAGGTGCTTTCTTCTTTTGTTCCATTTTTCAAGCGTCCTTCTCGCTATACCAAACACCCTAGCAACCAAAGATTTATTATTTGTCCTGTCTACAGCTGGTCCTATGAGACTTCGCTGTTCAGGTGTTAGTCTCATGTGGGGTCACCTCTTTTATAGAGTGCCCCACTTTATTCTTCTCAGCACTCTTTGTTAGAATTAAGAAAGTGTATACTTTTAAGGTTTACTTTACAGTTAAAAAAGGCTTCAGTGAAAATAAACCACAATAAATAAAAAAACATTATATAAAATCATCCTACAATACAAATCACTTCTCTGGCTTCTTATGTTTCTAGAGCTTACGCTAGCTCCATACCTTCTCTTTATACAACTGATTAGAGTCTCAGCAATATTCCTCTGCCAATACAGCCCATAATCAAAATAATCTCTCATCTCCTTTCTGTACTGTCCTCTTACACAGTTCTTTCTGACAGGTATAACACTACAAATTCCTCTGTCTCGCATAAAAGCATGTATGTTGTTATCGTCATATCCTTTATCCATTATGGTTGTGTATGGCAGAACACAAGAGTTTTTGATGAGGTACTTTACATCTCTTGT
>JACRAL010000055.1 GCA_016213435.1 Bacteroidota bacterium | reverse complement strand
ACGTGGATCTTCAATGCTTTTAAAGTAGTTGTTGATTTGCATTTTTCTGCCAATCAACAAAACTATTAACCACACACAAACACATCCTGCATATTTCAATGAACTATAGACTGTTAATTTAATGCGTAAAACCTGAGAGCCTGCATATTTCAATATGCGATTTTTTATATCTACAGAGCAAATGGCAATATCCATTCCATCCCGTATTGATTCATCACTGTCCGATTGCTTAAGAGAAGTTTTTATTCCTTTGTTTAAGTGTCGTAATGGTTGCGATTCCTTTTCCAAGTTCTTCAGCCATTTTCAATGCTTTGAAATCATAGTCCAATGCTTTAGGATAATTGTCTTGATTACAGTAAACATTTCCAATATTACTGAGGTGCTTGGCTATTCCATTTTTATTATTCAGCTCTTCATCAATTTTCAATGCTTTCAGATAATAATCAAGGGCTTTGGAATAATCAGCTTGATTATTATAGACATTTCCGATGTTTCCAAAGCGGGTTGCTATTCCTTGTTGCGCTGTTTGTTTTTCGGAAAGATTCTGCGCTTTGCTCAGCATCTCCTCATTGATCTTTAATGCTTTCAGATAGTAATCAAGGGCTTTAGGATAATCTCCTTTAAAAAAACTATAAACACCAAGATTGCCAAGAATGTTTGATTTAAAATTATTGATTGTGAATTTTGACTGAGGAATTGAAGATAGTTGATCGCATAAGACAAGTGCCTGATTGCCGAGAATGATGGAAGTGTCTGGGTTATTGGACATCAGTTGCCAGCCAAGGGCGTTAAGGTGATTTACTTTATTGGTGTCCTCTCTGTCATTTTTGAGAAGATCAAAGAGAGAATCAACTTTGCTTCGTTGCGCAAGGGAAGTGAAATAAAAAAAGCAGAGCATCAGTCCAATGAGTATATATTTCATCTTTTGTATCATGGCATCACTCTTGTTTTGTATTGGGCGCAACACACTGCTTCGCTCCAAATGAGCGAAATATCTCACGAGTCCGTCTTTTAACGGACATACTTTTCAAAACTCTTATGCTCCACTTTCCTCAACTCCTCTTTATTAAGAGATTTGAAATAAGCATACGTAATTTTCAATCCTTCGGCACGCGAAACTTTGGGCTCCCATCCAAGAATTTTTCGGGCTTTGCTAATATCTGGCTGGCGCTGCTTGGGGTCGTCCTGCGGAAGCGGAAGCGAGATTAATTTTTGCTTCGTACCCGTGAGCTTGATTATTTCCTCGCCAAATTCTTTAATGGTAATTTCAGATGGATTGCCAATGTTCATCGGCTGTGTGTAATCGCTCAGGAGCAAACGGTAAATACCTTCCACAAGATCATCTACATAACAAAACGAACGTGTTTGCGAGCCATCTCCAAACATGGTCAGATCTTCTCCGCGTAACGCCTGCCCGATGAATGCAGGAAGAACTCTGCCATCGTTCAATCTCATTCTCGGACCATAGGTATTAAAAATCCGGATGATGCGGGTTTCCAATCCGTGATAGGTGTGATATGCCATCGTCATGGCTTCCATAAATCGTTTTGCTTCATCATACACTCCCCGCGGACCAACAGGGTTTACATTGCCCCAATATTCTTCGGTTTGCGGATGAACCAAAGGATCGCCATACACTTCGGAAGTGGATGCTACTAATATACGCGCGTTTTTTGCTTTAGCTAATCCGAGTAAATTATGTGTTCCAAGCGAACTTACTTTCAGGGTCTGGATTGGAATTTTTAAATAGTCAATGGGAGATGCAGGCGATGCAAAATGCAAAATATATTTTAAATCTTCTTCAATGGAAATATGTTTTGCTACATCGTGGTTGACGAATTGAAATGACCTCAACCCGACCTCAACCCTAACCCCTCTCCCAGAGGAGAGGGGAATTGGAGAGGGGATCAAATGAGCAATATTTTTTAAATCACCTGTAATGAGGTTGTCCATGCCAATGACATGATACCCTTCTTTAATAAAACGGTCGCAAAGATGGGAACCTAAAAAACCGGCTGCGCCTGTAATGAGAACTCTTCCTTGCTTCACTATAATTTTTTCAGTTTTATATTCTTCGTCACTTCGGGACTAAATTTAAGCACTTCGTCAAAAATAACGATGTCTTCAGTATAAGGGGCATATCCCTTTGCTTCTACTTTCATTGCCCACTTTCCTGGGGGAAGAGCCATCACATAATAACCGGTATTCGGATCGGGAACATAAATTCCCTGCAGATCATTATCTTTTTTATTGAGGATTTCTATGCGTGCCTTTTTGACTTTTGTTAAGGTATCCTCAGTTACAATATATCCTTTATAAACACTTGCTTTTGCTTCTACATCGTCTAATATCAATCTGTAAATATCTAAATCTCCCATTCCACCTTCGCGCATTGTAGAAAGGTAGGCAATTCTTCCTCCGGAAGTAAAACTAATGTTAACATCATCATCGGAAGTATTAATCGGATAACCAAGATTTTTCGGGGGAGACCAAGTCTGTCCGACTTCGTCCCATACAGATTTAAAAATATCAAATCCACCCATGCTCGAATGCCCTTCTGATGCAAAGTAAAGTGTTTTTCCATCCTCCGAAAACTGTGGAAACTCCTCTTTATACTGAGTATTAATATTAGTTCCTAAGTTTTGGGGATCGCTCCACGAACCATTTGGAAGTTTGCGGGAAATATAAATATCTGTTTCCCCATAATTCGGATTATCTGCTGTCCCAGGTCGACTGCTTGCTATAAGAAGCTGCTCTTCTTCAGTTAACGGATTTTTGAAAATAGAAGCGGATGTTTCCAATCCTACGTTGATGTTTTCAGGAAGCGGCTCAGATTTTAGCCATTTTTGTTTATTGTTTAGCCGTCTTGAAATCCAGATGTCTCCAAAAATATCGATGTAATCAATATAAAAAAGCAAAATGGTTCCATCATCAGAAATATCTACCGCCTGTTCATCCAAATTTGTGTTGATGAGATTCCCTATCGTTTGCGCTTTCTCCCATTTCTTATTTTTCATATTAGTATAAAAAATATCGGAAGGATACAAGCCATCAAACTCAGGCTGTATAGCCGTAGGACTTTTTCTTCTTGTGGTAAAATACAACGTGGATTCATCCGGTGACACAACAGGATAAAAATCAGGAAATTCGCTATTCACATTCTTGCCAAGATTTTCAAAAGTTACATTTACAGGACGTTTAATCAATTCAGCACCATTATAACACTGTTCGATAAGTCGCCCCACCATTGCACTTGCTTTCTTGTCTTTTACTGCTTTCTCTTTAAATTTGTTGTACGCACGAGTGGCATCGTCAAACCGATTTGCATAATGATAAGCATCCCCCAAATCAAGCCAAACTTCATCCGAAAATTTTTCATGCTTGATAAGAAATTCAAGATGCGGAATTGCTTTTGCCTTAATAGAATTTGAACGCAGATAACTTTGCGCTATCTTTTGATTGTAATCGACATTGTTGGGGTCTTTTTTCAGAAGAAGCAAATACACTTTTATTGCGGAAAAATAATTCCCTTCATCAAAAAATTGCTTGGCAGCAGCAGGGTCTGCTTTAAAAACGGTGGGTTGGGAAAAACAGCTTTCCGTTTTCAGCCCCCAGTCTCCGGTTAAACTGATTAAAAAAATAAAACCGTAAACCAAAAACCGTAAAATATTAATCCTCTTTCGTATTATTTGTGTCATTTCAATTTTAGCAGATTACAGAAAAGTAAAAGTAATACATTTGTCTAAATAAGAAATAGTCATTTTAAAATTGAGTAATGAACCCTAGTTCCAAAAAACCTGTACTAAGCGAAGAAACGGTTGACAAGAACCCGTTCCGGCAGTTTGAGGAATGGTATGGAGAATCCTATCGCCTTTTAGGCGAAGAAGCAAGCGCCATGTCGCTGTGCACTTCAGCAGATAATCAACCTAATGCACGTATTGTCTATCTCCGGGGAAGTGATAAAAAGGGATATTGGTTTTTCACAAACTATAATGGAAAAAAAGCAAAAGAATTAAATAAAAATAATAAAGCTTGTTTGCTTTTGTTCTGGGCGAGGATGGATAGGCAGGTAAGAATGCAGGGAACCGTTGAAAGATTGTCTGCCAAAGAATCCGACAACTATTTTGCAAGCCGTGCACGCGAAAGTCAGATCGGAGCATGGGCATCGCCTCAAAGCACAACTATTCCCAACCGAGCAATGCTTGAAGAATGGGTAAAAGAGTTTGGAAAAATGTTTGAAGGAAAAAAAATTCCCCGACCTGCTAATTGGGGAGGATACAGGTTCGTTCCCAAGTATTTTGAATTCTGGTACGGAAGAGAGAGCCGCTTACACGACAGGATTATTTTCACCAAACAAAAAAGCGGAAAGTGGAAAATAGAACGGCTGTCACCATAAAACAGCCGCTCTCTCCCTAAAGGATGAAAAAAGAAGAAACACCATAATTCCCTTTAGGGTTTGAACTTGATTTTTTATTTGAACAGCAGTTTGTCTTTCCCTGAATAATATCCGCTCAAAAAATATCTCATACACCCTTCTCGCCAACGCTTATTTGCCTCTGCATTCAAAATTTCCAACTGCGGTTTTTCATCTGAAAGAATGATGGCGTCATCAAGATCTAAAGAAACTATTTTCTCACTCTTCAGAATTCCTTTTTTCGCTTTTCCTTTTTCAGCAATAAAAACCAAATTTCTGTAATCTTCAATTGTATCTGTCGGAACAATTTCAACATCAAAGCCGGAATTAATCAACGTTTTGCATACCGAACGCATGCCCTTCCCGGTTTCACCATGCCAGTAGCCATTTCCATTGATGAAAAACATTCCGCTATCAGACAAAAACGATTGCACTTTCGAAAAAAATTCAGTTGTAAAAAGGTGATTAGGATTTGATTCTCCGATAAAAGCATCAAGAACAATCACAGCGTATCGAGAAGAGGACGGTGAGTAGCGAATATTGATAAAATGCCGTGCATCATCTATATGAATGTTCGCTTTCGGATCCAGGTCAAAATACTTTCTTGCTATATCAGCCATGCGTTCATCTAATTCAACTGCATCCACCTGAAAACCATCACTCAGAAGCGTATTGACAACGCTCCCTCCTCCCAGTCCGAGAACAAGCGCTTTTCGCCTCTCCCCTCTCCCCTCTCCTCGTGGAGAGGGGAGCGAGGGGTGAGGCGCTGCTCTTTTTGAAATCAACTCCACATAGTCAAAAAAACTTTTTTTCCCGTCTTTAATTGTAACGATGGTCTGCGTGCTCCTATTCACAAAAAGAATTCGCTTCGAGTCCACCTCACCACCGTCCCCTCTCCACGAGGAGATGGGAGTGAGGGGAGAGGTCGGATAATCCGCCACGATGATCTGCCCAAGCAGGCCTTCGCTTGAATAAAGAATTTTTACATCTGAATTTTCAAAAGAAGACGATGATCTGTTAAAAGAAACAAGCACAGTTCCAACAGCGATCGGAAGAATAATGAGAGAAAAATATTTCCTCGAAGCAATAAGTTTTACAAACGGAATTAGGCCAAGAATTACTCCCATTGCAATAGCAGGTATTGTTAAACCAAAAATGGGAATGAGATAAAAACCAAAAAGAAATGTAGCAAGAATTCCTCCGAGTGTGGAAATGCCATAAACTGTTCCGGCTGCTTTGCCGGAGTTTTCAACCCCTGATTGTTGGTCGGGATTTGAAATCCCGACCAGCAAGCATTGCACAATCATAGGAGAAACCATTCCCATAAAAAATACCGGTGGGAATAAAAAAATAAAAGACGATAGGACAATGGATACAAGCAGTGAAAAACCTGCAGTGTGTATCATCACCTCCTTTGCCATCATGGGCATCATGATCAAAAACACAGCGCTGACAAGAAGAATATAATACAGGTTTCTTTCTGTATTCTTTTTTTCTGAAAAAATCCCTCCTGCAAAATATCCCATTGCCAATCCCCCAAGCGTAACGGCAAGAACCGATGACCATACATATAATGATGTGCCAAAATACGGGGCAAGCATTTTTGCTCCAAGCAATTCAGCTGCCATTACCGAGACGCCCTCGAGGAAAGAAAGGAAATAAAAAAATGACCTATTGCTCATTGCACCTCAAATTAAAGAAAGATTCTTTAACTGAAGTATATAAATCAAAACTTATGTCAGTTTTTTTCTATTGCCAATCTCAATTGCACATATAAGGGAACGTATTTAAAACTAATCCTATTGTAATGGATGATCAGAGATATGTAATATGTAAAAAAAACGAGAAGAGTTCAAAAAGGGTATTACATTTGCAGACTTAATTACGTCTAATTTAAAACTAAACGAATTATGAAAAAACTATTACTCATCATCACAGTTCTGTTGACAGGAGCATTTATAGTCAATGCTCAAAACCAGAACCCTGCCGTGGATACAATGCTTACGGTTGGATACACTTATTATGATCTTCAAACAAACGCTTCCATGCCCAGAAGGATTATCAACCATCCTGATGGTACCGTCTCTTTTGTATGGACCTATTCAAACAATGCTACTACCGGTTGGCCTAATCGCGGAACAGGTTATAACTATTGGAACGGTACTGCACTTAAATATCCTTCAGGACCAATTGCACGCATTGAAGGAGCAAGAACCGGGTGGCCCAACCTTGGTGTTTTACGAGGAGGAAACGCCCAACATGAAGTGGTAGTTGCACATACGCGCACAGAGCCACCAAACCAATACTATGACTATTACACAAGCACCAATACAACTAAAGGTTCTGCATCATGGACATCTCTTATTGCAGGTGCCACCTTGCAAGCATCCAGCGTACCCGGATTTAGAGGAACCAATGGCGGCACTTCAGCTACCTTGTGGGGCAGAATAGCAATTGGTGGCGCTGATACCAACACGATTCACCTGATTGGAGCTTACGACCCTTGTATTACTAAACCTTGCCCTACACCTCCCGATGGACCAAAAATTAAAGGCATACTTGCTCCGCAGGTTTATTCTCGATCTACCGATGGAGGAGCATCATGGGATTTACAATCCATCCTGCTTCCAGACTATGACAGCACCCGCACACTGGGGGGAAATAATGACACGTATGATATTGATGCACGAGGTGCTACCGCGGCTATTGTCTCTGGAGGGTTGGGAGAAGATATTACGCTATGGAAATCAACCAATAACGGCAGCACATGGATTAGAACTTTTATTGATTCTTCTTTTTTTGCTCCCTCATTTGACTCAACATCAATTGCTCTTGATTCGATGAAGACCAATGATGGAAGCGTATCGGTGGTGGTTGATACCAACAATACGGTTCATGTTGCGTATGCAACACTACAATTGCTAAAAAATGCAACCAATGACACTACATGGGTTACATTTGGTGACCATGGTCTTGTTTATTGGAATGATGTCATCAAACAAAAAGTGGACGTACCTATTCTGGAAAACGAAATCGATGCTGTTGCCAATGGTGGGAATGGAAATGGTCTATATGAAGTAGCAAGATATACTACATCCTATCGCAATACTCCGCCCTACGGTGCAAGATACGGCACAGGAGCCCTGCTCTCCAAGCCCAGCATTGCTGTGGACGGCAATAATATTTTTATTGTTTTTTCTCTTCCTGGCGATGCAGATTCAACTTTAACTTCAACTTCAACGGATCCCAATTTTGCAACCAGCTACCGCGATATTTGGGTTATTGCGTCAACAGACGGTGGTCTAACATGGGGACCTGTACAAAACATCACTTGCGCTGCTCTTGCTGGCGGAGAAGAAAATGCTTTTGCTTCGTTGGCAAAATTAGTTGACACTGACCTGCACATCCTTTACCAAATGGATTATAGGCCAGGAACCTGTTTAACCAATACAAACTCTACTTACTCGAATAACGACAGGAATGAGATGAGGTATATAAAAGTGAATAAGGCGGCTGTGCTTGCAGGCACTGCAACCTGCAATGGTTTTTCAGCATACGGAGCAGGCATTGCGGAACAAAGCACTCAGGTTTTCAACGTTGCAAATAATTATCCTAATCCTACAAGTGGTTTGACAAATTTTGATGTGAGCATGAAACAAAATGCAAACATCGTACTTAGCTTATATAATAGTTTAGGGCAACAGATATCCACTGCTGATTACAACCTTTCGATCGGGAAACATACCCTTACTGCTAATGCAGGCGGTTTCTCTTCGGGACTGTACTTCTATACAATCAAAAGCGGGAACGATTTTATTGGTGGAAAATTTATAAAGGAATGATACCAATACCTCAATGAATTAGTCCGATTTGCCTCACCCCTCCGAAGGAGTCCTCTCTGACCGACCCATCGCTTCACAAGAAAGGGGAGAAATGGTATTAAATCTTCTGTTTCGTGTCCACATACTTAGATGGACATTTCATCAGAACGGAACTTGCGTGAAATTCATTGTCGACACATTTGCCTATGGCAACGATCTGTTCGGTATGTTCAAAATCCTGCGGCTTTGCCTGATGAAGCGTAACCTTGCGCTCTGTGCTGTCGCTGTCTTTCATGTAGAAAACAAAAATGTTCGGATCTGTTTCCGGTTGGTAGATCATTTCTTTCGACTTATCAAGTTTTCCAACCACATGATATTCTCTTCCTTCATGATTTTCTGCAGCAGAGAATGTAGCGTATGTGCTTGCATCGCCCAGTGAAGCAAAGATAGCTCCGATCGCAACTGCAATCAAAACAATTCCGATGATGTGTGATTTTTTCATATAGGGGTATCGGTTATTATTTATTAATTTTTTTTTCTATATCACTTACTTTCCTGTCGATCATTATTAAAAAGATAATAAGACCAACCAAAATTGTGGTAAGAACGCCTACTACCACATATATTTTTCCGGATGAGCGGAGTTGGTCAGCCATTTCAATAGAATTTGCAGTTTGTGCAAATACAATGGAAGCAGACAAGAGACAATAGGCAATAGACAATAATTGTTTCATATATCAAGATTCGTTTTAATTTTTTGAATTCGTATGCGGATCGTCATGATCCAGACTCCCAATAAAGTCCAACCGATGAAAGCAGGATAAAACACCATGCGCATGGTGTTATCAAGATCATATTTACTAAAACCCGGATTTCCTCCGTTACCGGGATGAAGCGAATCGCTCAGGCGCGGATAAATAAGAATGAAGACAAGCATCATCACATAGGCAAAGACGTTATACACAGCAGAAACTTTTCCTCGTTTTTGTTCATCGGTGATTGCGTTTCGGAGTACGATATAAGCAAAATAAGTAAGCATGGTAATGGCAGCGCCATTTAACTTCACATCATTTGTCCACCAGGATCCCCAGGTAAAGCGCGCCCATATACTTCCGGTGATCAGACCAAGAATTCCGAAAAATATCCCGGTGTTGGCTGCTTCCGAAGCAATGATGTCGTGTTCCAGTTTTTGATTTGATAAGTAACGTATGCTGAAAACAAGCGATGTGGTAAGCAAAGTGATCATAGCGAACCACATGCATACATGAAAGAATTGATTGCGGATGGTTTCGTGTAAAATTGGCAAATGCGGAACATCAATCAGAAATCCTGCAATGACAGTATAAATTAAAAATAAGACACAGAGTATTTTCCACCAGTTACGTTTCCCTAAATCCCTAAAGGGACTTTGAGTTTTAGTTATTTCTGTATTCATCGTCATTTTTCTTTCTTTAGGGTCGGGGTATCTTTCTTTTTTTAATCTTTCCAAAGGTAAGGAAATAATAAATAGGATAATATTATAACAATGATGTCCAATGAAAAGAGAACAGAAAAATATTTCAGGTTGTAAGAGAAATCGGTGCCGTCAATTGCATTTTGAGAAAGCTTGATGATAGTGATAAGGATTGGCATGATGATGGGAAATGCAAGGATCGCCATGATGGTGAAGTTGTTATTTGCTTTGGATGCGATGGCTGAGATCATGGTGAGAAGCGAAGAAATACCGATGGATCCGAGCACAATTATCAAAACAAAGAGTGGAAGATTTTTCACCATATTGCCCATAAACAAACTATAAAAACAGAAACAGATCAGTGAAAGAATCAGCATCAGGATAGCATTGTAAATTGTTTTTGACAATACAAACGCCTGCGGGCTGCTTAATGTGTAATAGTATAGAAGCCGACCTCTGCTTTCCTGCAGAAAACTTTTCGCAGAAGCGTTTATCGAAGCAAAAAGAATAATGATCCAGAACAGTGCGTTCCATGCATTCGCATCGATGACATTTTTAAAGGAAAGAAAGCACACAAAAACTGTTGCAACCACATACAAGAACATTCCACCCAGTGCATAGCGTTGTCGCCATTCAAGCAGGATTTCTTTTTGTATAAGTGCTGAGAGTTCTTTTAGCATACATCTGACAAATAATTGCGAATCTACTAATAATACAAACATTCGTAAATTCGTAACCTATTAGTTATCTGTACCATTTATGAAAATAGACATCCTCGCTTTTGGCGCTCATCCCGATGACGTGGAACTTTCTTGCAGCGGAACAATCCTGAAAAATATCTCTCTGGGAAAGAAGGTCGGCATCATTGATCTCACACAAGGCGAGCTTGGAACGCGGGGAACCGCAGCCCTCCGCTTAAAGGAAGCTGCTGCTGCTGCAAAAATTCTTGGAGTATCTTTTCGCGAGAACCTGAAAATGGCAGATGGCTTTTTTCAAAACGATAAAAAACATCTGTTGGCAGTTATTAAAAAGATTCGTCAATATAAACCCGATATAGTACTTGCCAATGCACTTGAAGATCGCCACCCCGACCATGGACGTGCAGCAAAGCTAATTGCGGATGCATGTTTTTTTGCGGGGTTGGTGAAAATAAAAACAGCGGCCCCAACCCTAAAAGGGTCAAAACAACACAAGCACTCTTTAGGGCGGAGAGCATGGCAGGAAGCGTGGCGCCCCAAAGCCGTTTACCATTATATACAATACCGGAAACTCATTCCTGATTTTACTGTGGATATATCGTCTTTCATGGAAAAAAAAATGGAATCAATAAAAACGTTCCGTTCGCAATTTTATGATCCGGGATCAAAAGAACCGACAACGCTGATCTCAAGTTCTGGTTTTTTGAAGCATCTTTATTCCCGCGCAGAAGAACATGGAAAAATAATAAATGCACAATATGCTGAGGGCTTCACTGTAGCGGAAGAATATCGAGGAGATATTCTTATTTAATTCCTATAGAATTGTATTCTAATTATCCAGAGCACCGTTATCTATCCAGAATTTTATTTTACAAATCTCATCCTGAGCAAGCATGGTTGCACCTTCACCTCGCGGCATACTTTTATATCCCTGCAAATGCGCAATAGTTCCAAGCAACTTGTTATTGTCTGCATATTTTTTCACGTGACCGTACCCTTGCAAATTCACCCATCCTTTTTTAACTGAATTATTATGACAGCGAATACAGTTTCTTTTAATGATAACAGAAACAGTTGTTGAATAGGTAATGCTGTCAGGATTCCATCCGATGGTATCACATTGAACAGTATTCACATCTTCCTTTTTTCGGCACGATTGTAGTAACAGCAGCACGACCGAAAGGAAGGTGAGCAAGTGAATAATTCGCGGTTGCATCTTGTCAGAAGTTATATTTCAGGACTTACGCAGCTCCCTCCATCCCGATAGCTATCGGTACCAACAAAGGGGGGGAGAGTTGCACCTGAAAGTCCTCCACTTTGGGGAGGATTTAGGTGGGGCTGCGTAAGTCCCAATATTTTTATTGCCAGAGTAAAATTACCGAAAAACCAATAGTAAGTTAATGAGAAATACCTAACACTTAAATTCGTATTTTAAAACAAGTAATAATGCATACATCTATTCATTAAATATTAATTTCGAACCACTCAAAAGAAACATTATGAAAAGAAGTGTAATTCTATTTGTTCTGTGCCTGCTGTTACTCACCACTTGCAGAAAGGATGTGTATAATCCGGATGTCTGTTTTAATGAAAATATATTACCTATTTTTATTTCCAATTGCACAATGAGCGGCTGTCATAATTCTATTGATAAGGAAGAAGGATATGATTTAACCAACTATGATGGTATTATGCAGGGGATAAGCCCAAAACATCCGCTTACAAGTACATTGTATAATGCAATCAGAGGAAAAAATCCTTACATGCCTCCAAATTCAAATCCAAAATTAAGCAGCAAGGATGTGGCTTATGTAAAAATATGGATTGAAATGGGGGCACAAAACACTTCAAATTGCAATGAATGCGATACTTCAAGTTTTAGCTTCAATAATAGAATTCAGCCTGTCTTTCAAAGTTGGTGTGTGGGTTGCCACAATTCCAGCAATGCCGGAGGAAGTGTGATCTTAACTGATTACGCAAACGCCACAAGCACCAAAGCACTCGACAAGATGCTAGGAAGCATAAAGCATTTGCAGGGATATTATGCCATGCCAAAAAGCGGAAGCCAATTGCCGCCCTGTGAGATAAATGCAATTGAGAAATGGCTCAATCAGGGACATCCTAATAATTAAGCCGGGCAACTCTGCTTCACTCTGTTTTCCTAGAAGGTATATCCCACACTTATTCCGCCCCATGGAAATGCTCTATTGCCGAAAGAAACAACATTGGTAAAAAATTCATAGCGCGAATTCACCACCTGTGCATTGCCTACGCTTATCTCCCCTACTCTGTTCATAAACGCCACCAAGGGAGTGAACGCAAGCCGAAAAAAAATGCCTCTCTGCGGTCGTTGAAAGCGATAGCCAAGTTTGGGAGTAAAGTATGAGTAGTAATTTTTTTCATCCCCGCTCTCGCCAAGATATTCAACGCCTTCTGTCATCGTCTCTATCAGAAAATTTAATCCCACACCTAATTCCAGATGATGGTTTTTCTTTGCGAATAATACGTTATAGGATATCTGGGATCCAAAATAAAAATCTCCTACTCCAATGCTCGGCACAACTGTTAGTCCTGCAGAAACAGAAGTTTTAATTATTTTATTGGTACGATAAAGCCGGTCGTACGAAAGCGAGTTTAATAATCCCTGACCGAATGCTTCTATATAAATAGTATTTCTTTTCGGCAATAAATTGGCACTATCCTTTTGCCCGAAGGAGATAAGCGGGCTCAGCAATAAACACAAGTAGATATAAACTATTTTCATGAGATCAATTTCGATACTGTTCTTTTCGGCAATCGCCATACAAGCACTTACCAAATATATAACTTCCTAAATTGCACGGTGCATTTTAAATTCATTAATACTTATATCTACATTTATTGGTTTTCTCTGCGCATCTCAGTGTGTATTTTCTTTGTGTTCTCTGCGGTAAAAATTTAACCGCAGAGCACGCAGAGAAGGCGCAAAGATACGCAGAGCACAATAAATCGAAAATTTGTCGTACCTACAAGTAGATTTCCTTCAGCATCATTACTTCCTAATAATTACATTTGCAGGTGGAAAACAACAACTCTCACCGCCCGATAATCATCTGGCTTCTTACCGGATGCTTCCTGATTTATTTAATGGTGGTGATTGGCGGAATTACGCGCCTCACCGGTTCGGGCTTATCCATCACAGAATGGAAAGTAGTTACCGGAACACTTCCTCCTCTTTCTGAAACATCTTGGCAGCAAGAGTTTGATTCCTACAAACAAACTCCGCAGTACAAACTCATCAACTCTGATTTCACTTTATCCGATTTCAAAGGAATATTCTGGTGGGAATACATTCATCGCCTCACGGGAAGAATTATAGGATTTGTATTCCTCATCCCATTCCTCTGGTTCTGGATAAGAAAAAAACTGCCGGATGGTTTCCTAAAAAAAGCCATAGTGCTTTTTGCACTGGGAGGGTTTCAGGGATTTCTGGGCTGGTTCATGGTAAAAAGCGGTTTGTCTGAAAATACTCACGTGAGCCACTATCGCCTTGCAGCACACCTGATCAGCGCACTTACAGTTTTTGGTTTTACGTTTTGGTATGCGCTGGATCTCACCTCACCCCTTTCTCCCCTCTCCTTGGGGAGAGGGGTTGGGGGTGAGGTAAAACGCCCTGCTATTGTTCTTTTCCCCGTTGTCATCCTGCAAATAATTTACGGAGCATTTGTGGCAGGAATGAAAGCAGGGTACGGCTATCCCACCTGGCCCAAGATGGGTGATCAATGGTTTCCTGATGATATTGTTTCTCTTGAACCTGTTTGGAAAAACTTTCTCGAAGGATTTTCGGGTGTGCAATTCATTCACCGCTACATCGCTTATGTTGCAGTGTTGATTGTCGGTATTATTTTTTACCGTGCGAGGAAAATGCAGATAACTCCGGAACAAAGAAAAATCATAAATACACTAGTAATCATTGTACTTGCACAATTTACTTTAGGAGTGATCACGCTGCTTTACGGAGTGCCGATTGTCATTGCAGTGCTTCACCAGACGGGAGCATTTTTCTTATTTGCAACTTCTTTATTACTGATTCATAGAACGAAATAAGATTTTTCATTGCGATAGTTACGGCTTTCATAATAGTCCCTTTCTCATGGATACTAGCAACAATCCTGTTTTTTGTAATTCTCCTGCCTGAAGGCGATAGCTGTATATGCCGGGTGCAACATTTTCTTTCACATTCCATTGAACTACGTGCTGTCCGGCTGTTTGATGGTTGTTATTGATTACGGGGATCTTT
>JACRAL010000057.1 GCA_016213435.1 Bacteroidota bacterium | reverse complement strand
GCAGTGATGTTTGCTCCCGAAATATTTCCGGTAGTGGAAATAGTATTTCCATCAAAACCTACCGTGCCGGTGGAAGAAGTTATTTTATTTGCATTAATGGTTATTCCATCAATGATAGCGCTGGCAGAAGAAAAACTTCCTATAGTTGTCAGGTTATTGTTTCCGAAAGAAATAACTCCGGTGGAGGATGTAATAAGGTTGGAGCTGATGCTTATGTTCCCCGCTTTCAGCGATAGCACCTGTGCAAGCGAATCAAAATACGCATTGCCTGATGCATGCATACGCCCTGCCACATCTAACTTGTGTGTTGGAGTAGTTGTTCCTATTCCTACCCAGCGGTTGGTATAGGTAATGCCCGATCCGTTTGCCTGCCACAGCGCCTGCGAAAAACCTTGACTGTTAAAGAAAAGAAGCAATGCCATTGCCCCCCCCCCCTATTGGGATGCTGATGCGGAGATTTATCTTCATGGAAATAAGTGTTAGAAATAGTTGATCAAATGTATGCTCACTATTTAATTTATAAAGTGAAAGTAATAATAATTTAGATAAATAGCGGATTTTTTCACAAACTTTCTCCGCTTACGGGCGCAATAGGGTTAGGACATATTTTAAAAAACTAAAACACACCACGGAGACACGAAGAACATTAAGAAACACAGAGAATCTTCCCAGCAGAGTCTCCGCCTCGGCTCGGCACTAATCCCTGAGCTCATAAAAAACGTTAAAAGCATTCCTCCTCCTCAATATTTTCAAACAAGCTTCGTTACCCGTATAATTTATTCCACGCATGCTGAAACTCTACGCTTTAAGCAATCATCATGGCAGTACCGCTTACATTCCGCAAGAATGGGTTCCCTTATATAAGAGATGGGGAAGACGTTTTGTACGCCATGGCAAAAGACCAGAATGCCATCCTTCAGTTTGAAAACGGAGATCAGGAAATGTTCGGTTATCGCCTTAACAAATTTCATCAGCTTGTTTACCTCAGCAACCTATTCAGGAGGGTACACCGCTCTTACCTTGTAAAACTCTGCAAAGTGGTGAACTGCAAATGGCTGAAAGCAATACTTGCCAATGGGGAAATTATTCCGCTCAGCCGAAAGGGATATAAGATCGTTAAAAAATACCTTGCCATGCAAAAGAAACAGGCAGCATTGCAGGATTCATCGGCCTCCTGACCGCCATTCACGAGAAAACACCGCTGCTCACGAGAACTTACTGCTGCTTACGAGAAACCATAAAACATTTGCAAAATGCCATGCGTTGTATTGCCAGAATCCGCAAGCCCCGAAGGGATGGAAACGCACAAGATGAAAACATCAGCAACATATAAGGAAGCCATCAGCAAAATTGAAGCTGATTTATCAATCGGAGCGAAGACATCAACAGATTCGGAGCGAATATGTCAAGTGGAACGAAGACATCAACAGATTCGGAGCGAATATGTCAATCGGAGCGAAGACATCGACAGATTCGGAGCGAATATGTCAATCGGAGCGAAGACATCAACAGATTCGGAGCGAATATGTCAATCGGAGCGAAGACATCGACAGATTCGGAGCGAATATGTCAATCGGAACGAAGACATCAACAGGTTCGGGGCGAATATGTCAATCGGAGCAGAGGATGTAATGAATTACAGATTATGAATACTTAAGGAACAATGGCTAAAAACAAAATCATATAAACTAAAACCAAAACCATGAGCACAAACATCTGGCATTACCTCGAAAATCAATTCGACAATGCAACCAAAGGAAGTTTCAAATTGATGAACACCATCAATGCAGATCACTTTGCAAAATTGCAGGCGCAGCAATCGGACCCTGATATTGCCGCCTTGCTTGCCCGCACCACTCCTGCGCACGATAATTACATCGATGCTTACAGCGTTTGGTTCAGCGCCAGGGGAATTTATAAAGGCGAAACCGACCGCATGGAGAATTATGTGTACGAACTTAGTTCAACCAAAATTAAGCAATGGGATGCGCAGATACAAATGCTGTATCTGGAAGGCACATCCGATTACATAGTTATTCTTCCCAACGGAAGAAAGCCCTTTAACAGAGGAACGATGGATGACAGGATTTCCCATCTCCAGTCGCTTGCCGATAATCTGGCAGCATACCCGGCACTGGCGGCAACCATGAACGATGTTATTGCTTTTCACACCACGCTGAATGATGCGCGCGATGTGCAGCAGCAAAAAGAAGGATTGCTTAACAATGCTTCCGACCTCACCGAAACAGCCCGCAGGGATATTGCCACGATGATGTACAAAAATCTGGGCCTGCTGATGGATAAATATGCAGCCAACCTGAATCTTGTTTCCAACTTTTGGGAGCTGTCTTTATTATCATCTGGCAGCGGAGCTGTGGCGGTGCCTCCTCCTGCTCCACCTCCTCCGGCAACGGGAATCATTTCTATTACTTCCGACCAAAGCAGCATCAGCGGAATGCCGCTGGAGATAGTTATCTCCGGAAATCTTTCTGCCAGCGGAGGCACAATACTTGCCACCTGGGAAAGCGGTGTTAGCAACTCTGCAAATCTTACTGCCGGAGGCACCATCGTTTTTCAGCACGTTTATCCCGCAACCGGAATTAAAAACATAACAGTTACTGAAGTTACTGCAGGGGTATTTGGCACCATATCCGCTCTGCAAATGCCTAATGTAAAAGCCGCTTCCATCACGCTTGGCGCTGATCTGAGTTCGGTAACCACTTTTAACTTTTATGGAAACAATCTGAGCGTATCCAATGTGAATGATCTGCTCTCTCAGATAAATGCTTACGGAACCAGCGGAGGTATGCTTAATATCTCGGGAGGAACCATGCCTGTGCCCGATCCTGCCTTCCCTGCACTCATTGCTTTAAGAAGCAGGGGATGGATGGTGACTACGAATTAGCTGCCTCCCCCATCCCGATAGCTATCGGGACCCTCCTTCAGAGGGGGCTTGCACGCGTAAGCTTCTCCCCCTTTGGGGGAGATAAGAGAGGGGGTGTGGGTTGGGGAGGGGTGCGGGGCTTCTATTCCTTCCTGTCTGAATCCCACTTCACCAGAAAGTAAAAATCCTTTTCAAGCGGAAGGTAGCCATACTCGTAACAGAAATAATACACCGCTCCCTTTTTGGTTTTATACGTGTGCGTGATGTGATGGAAGTTAAATCCTTTTTCGTGCAGCTTTTCTTTATGCACGTTAGCCTTTCCTTTTCCCTGTTCAACCTTCTCCATCAATATCCTGCGGTTCTTGCGCAAAATATTATTCACCGAGCGCATGTAGTTGCTGGTGTCGCTGTTCTGCTTGTTGTTGTATGCATTGCGGCACAGGTCAGAACAGAACTTTTTATCTATCCTGCCTTTGATTGGCTCTCCGCACTCTAAACATTCTTTTGCCATGAGTTGTATATAGATGCCATAAATATAGAAATTATCCGTTTATAAACGCTTACAAACACTTAGTTCCGTATATAAATGCTTACTAACCGAGTCGGCTGGCGGAAGCACCGTTCCTTTGTATCGTCAAATGATAACAACCATGTCAGAAAATGAGATATCAAATAAAGTAATCGGACTCGCGATTGATGTACATACCGCATTAGGTGCCGGCTTACTTGAAAGCGCATACAAGGAATGTCTGTATTACAAAATCAGCAGATCAGGATTATTGATTGAAAAAGAAAAACCAATGCCATTGATCTTTGAAGAAGTGGAATTAGAGTGTGGATACAGGATTGATTTGCTTGTAGAAAAGAAGGTAGTGATAGAAATAAAAAGCGTGGAAGCGCTAAATGATATACACCCGGCACAAACGCTTACCTATATGAAATTAGGAAACTACAAATTGGGATTGCTTATAAACTTCAATGTATTACGATTAAAAGATGGAATAAGGCGCGTTATAAACGGGACTCTGTGACCTCTGTGAAACCTTTGTGCTCTTTGTGGTTGCGGCTGTTAACCACAAAGTGCACCAAGAAAGCAGCCCACAAAGAAGCACAAAAGAAAAATAAACAAGCACTCTTTTCCCTAAAAGAGTGAATTAAATAAAAAACGCTCCCTTTAGGGGTGGGGCAAACAAAACAAAAACAACATGAACACATTAAGAAACAAAGTGCAGCTGATCGGAAACTTGGGACAGAATCCTGAAGTGAAAGAACTCGATGGCGGAAAGAAAGTGGCAAAGTTCTCTCTTGCCACCAACGAAAGCTACCGCAACAAAGCAGGCGAAAAGGTAACGGACACGCAATGGCACAACCTCGTTGCCTGGGGAAAAACGGCAGATGTTATTGAGAAGTACCTCAAGAAAGGAAGTGAAGTAGCCATTGAAGGAAAACTCCTTAACCGCAACTACACCGATAAAGAAGGCGTGAAGCGCTACGTTACCGAAATTCAGGTAAGCGACTTGCTGATGCTGGGTGGGAAAAAGGACTAAAAGAAGTTCTTGTTCTATACGAAAAGCCTCTCTGTTGGATCAGAGGGGCTTTTTTATTTAAGACACATCTAAAGCTCAAAAATAAATTTAACCACAGAGTTCACAAAGAAAATGCACACAAAGAACACAAAGAAATATGCCTCTTTGTGCCCTTTGTGTTAAACTTTGTGCTCTTTGTGGTTTCTGCATTTACTTTTTAGAGGTGCCCTTTATCACTAATAACAACTACGCATCCAACTCCCCCGCAATCACATTCATGGCGCTCATGGTGAGGATGGCATCGGACAGAAAACCGCCTTTGATGATCTCGGGATATGCCTGGTAGTATATAAAACAGGGTCTGCGGAAATGCAAACGATACGCGCACCTGCCTCCATCGCTCACGAGATAAAAACCAAGTTCACCGTTTCCGCCTTCAACAGCGTGATACACTTCGCCTTTTGGAACCTCGTTTTCTCCCATCACAATTTTGAAATGATAGATGAGCGCTTCCATATTATTATACACTTCTTCTTTGGGAGGAAGATAAAATTCAGGAACATGGGCATGGAAGGGTCCGTCAGGAATAGTAGCGATTGCCTGCTTGATGATGCTGAGTGATTCCCACATTTCCTGCTCGCGCACCATGAAACGATCGTACACATCTCCGTTTTGTCCAACAGGAACAATGAACTTGAAATCCTGATAAGACGAATAGGGATTCATCACGCGCACATCGTAATCCACTCCGGTTGCACGAAGATTTGGTCCGGTGAAACCATAGTTAAGTGCACGTTCTGCAGAAATAGGCCCGCAGCCAATTGCTCGGTCCATAAAGATGCGGTTGCGCACCAAAAGTTTTTCAAACTCTTCCAAAATTCGCGGCAGTTCTTCTACCACTGCTTTTATTTTCTTCCAGGTAGTATCATTGAAATCACGCTCCATTCCTCCTATGCGACCAATGTTCGTTGTCAATCGTGCTCCGCATATCTCTTCAAATATCTCGTAGATATGCTCGCGGGTTTGAAACACATAGAGGAAAACAGTCATCGCACCGCTATCAACACCAATTACGCTGTTGCAAACCAAGTGGTCTGCAATGCGCGAAAGTTCCATGATAATTACACGAAGATATTGCGCACGCTTTGGAACTTCACAGCCAATGAGTTTTTCCATCGTCATGTGCCAGCCCATGTTGTTAATGGGTGAAGAACAATAGTTAAGACGATCGGTTAATGTTGTAATCTGATAATAAGGTTTGTGTTCGGCAATTTTTTCAAACGCACGGTGAATATATCCTGCCATGGGTTCGGCATGCATGATGATCTCGCCATCCATTTTCAGAATGTTCTGAAAGATGCCGTGTGTGGCTGGATGGGTGGGGCCGAGGTTGAGAGTGGAATAGCCCCCCTCCCCCAAAGGGTGAGGGCTTTTAGTGTTTTTTTCTTTTATGTCTTTTACTTCACTCATATAGTTTTATTCACCTCCCCTTTGGGGAGGAAGGGTGGGGTGTTACCTCCCAAACATACTATCGTTCTTATCCGTTCTCGTTCCATCTTCCAGCGGATATTCTTTCCGCATAGGATGATAATTCATCTCATCCATATTTAATATACGTTTCAGATCCGGATGTCCTTTGAAAATAATTCCGAAGAAATCGAACTCCTGCCTTTCCTGCCAGTTAGCAGATGAAAAGAGAGGAGTTAACGTTTGAACCTCAGGGTCAGCGATCGGAAAAAATGTTTTCAGCCGGATGCGCCAGTTCTTAGGCATATTGTGCAATTGGTACATCATTCCGAGTTCTTGTCCTTTGTTATCGGGAAAGTGCAAGCCGCAAAGCGTGGTAAGGAATTCAAATCCCATTTCAGGATCTTCTTTCAGATACTGAATGATCTCGAAAAGCTTTTCGCGCTTAATAACGTAAACAGGAAAATCATAGCTCTGTTCGGCAGAAATAATTGCATCGCCAAACTTTGCCTTCAGTTTTTCTTCTATGTATTGTAAAAGGTTTTCCATATATTACTTATCTACTAAAATACCAATCATTACTAATTTACTAATGAATACACATCCTGATTAGTACATTCGTACAGATTAGTTCTTTAGCAGGTTAGTGATTTTCCATTCCATATTTAGTCATCAGGTTTCTATACTCAGGCGACTGTCTTTTTCTGAACGTTTCTTTTCCCACCATATCCTGTATCAGCATGATGCCATCAATAACTTGCTCAGGGCGTGGAGGACAACCTGGCACATACACATCCACCGGAATTACTTTATCTATTCCTTGTAATACGCTGTAGGTATCAAATATTCCTCCGCTCGAAGCGCATGCGCCCATCGCCAAAACCCATTTAGGTTCTGCCATCTGTTCATATACTTGTCTTACGATCGGTCCCATTTTTTTAGAAATGGTTCCCATTACCATTAACAGATCTGCCTGACGAGGGGAAAAAGAAAGACGTTCAGAACCGAAGCGTCCGAGGTCGTAATGCGGAGCCATCATTGCCATAAACTCGATTCCGCAGCAGGAAGTTGCAAAAGGAAGAGGCCAGATAGAATTTCTTCTTGCCAACCCTACTGCTTTTTCAAGTGAGGTGGCAAAAAATCCGGGTTGCTCATGCCCATCGGGCGCTGCAACGATATTTGGTTTTGAGATTACTTCGGACATTATTTCTATTTATATCTACTAAATTACTAATCGCTACTAATTTACTAATGAATACACGCCCTGATTGGTACATTCGTATTGATTCGTAATTTCGTAGATGTTACTCCCACTTTAACGCGCCCTTCTTCATGATGTAATAAAAGCCTACCATAAAAAATGCGATGAATAATCCCATTTCAATGAAGCCTCGAATACCAAGTTCTTTAAAATTTACTGCCCATGGATACATAAATATAACTTCCACATCAAACAAAACAAAAAGTATCGCTACCAGAAAGTATTTTACTGAAAAGGGGATGCGCGCGTTTCCCTGTGCTTCAATGCCGCATTCAAAAACATCATTCTTTACTTTGGAACGTCTCTTTGGTCCCAGCCAATGAGTAACAAACATTACCAGAACAACAAATCCGGCTGCAACTATGAATGTGAGGACGATGGGAAGAAAATCAAGTACTGGATTCTGCATAAATTAATGATTCAAATTGCTCGCAAACATACATAATATTATAATGATGCAAATGTGATTTAACTCATAAAATGGATATCTAATTTAGGCAATTAAAAACTGGCTACAGAGACAGTTATTAACTAATCGAATTTTAAACATTTCTCTTTCAATGATTTATGTTTTTAACATTTATTGTGTGTTCTCTTTAGGATACCCTGATGTATCTTTGTTAAATATTTAAAGCAATCACCATGTTTGAAATGTCTAAATTAATTCTTCAGCGAGTAAGTTTTGACAAAACGCTTTTCAGAAAGGAATTGCTCAAAGCTCTCAAGTGGCTTAAGCCAAAAGAAAAAACCTTGCTCTACGCTTGGTGTCTGGCAAATTTCGGGACGTACAAGGATGTGGTGCTTGAGGTTTTTAGGCATGCAGTAACGAAGAGTTAGAAGCCACACTCCGATCGAGCCTCTCCCTCAACCTACCGTTTTCCTTCAGAGGAAGAGAAAGACTAACTCGCAAATAATTATGATGTCTTTGGAGAGGCTTTAGGCGATGCCCAAGAAATCCAAATTTCTTTTTATCCCCTTGTGTTTAGGTCTTGCAAGAGGCGAGTCATGAAATGTTTTATTAAATGTTTCTTCCGATATTTCTTCCCAATCTTTCTTCGTAAAATTTAATATCTCCGGCAAGGGTTTAAATTGAGGTTGGCTGTTTGGTTTGGAAAAACTGTTCCAGGGACAAACATCCTGACAGATATCACAGCCAAACATCCAGTTATCAAATTTACCTTTCATCTCATTGGGAATATTTTCCTTAAGTTCAATGGTGAAGTAAGAAATACATTTACTTCCATCCACAACATAAGGTTGGGAAATTGCATCGGTGGGACATGCATCAATACACTTAGTGCAAGTTCCGCAGTAGTCGGCAATTTCGCTGTCATATTCCATATCTATGTCAACAATAAGTTCGGCAATAAAATAAAATGAACCGTTGCTTTTGCTGATGAGATTACTGTGCTTGCCTATCCATCCCAGTCCTGATTTCTTTGCCCATACTTTATCCATCACAGGTGCAGAATCCACAAATGCTCTGGCATTGACATCACCCATGTTTTGTTTTATGAATGAAATAAGTTCTTTTAGTTTTTCCTTAATGACGAGGTGGTAATCTTTCCCGTAAGCGTATTTAGAAATTTTTACCTCTCCCCCTTCCCCTCTCCCGTGGGAGAGGGGATTAAGGTGTGAGGTCTCCGGAAAATAATTAAGCAAAAGTGAAATGACTGACTTTGCACCGGGCATTAATTTTCTCGGATCGAGACGCAGGTCAAAATGATTTTCCATGTATTGCATCTTGCCGTGCCTCGCTTCATTTAGCCATTTTTCTAAAGTCGGGGCTTCTTCTTCCAGAAATTCTGCTTTGGAAATTCCGCAGAAGTCAAAGCCGAGGCGTTTGGATTCCTGCTTTATGAGAAGTGTGTGTTTGCTGCGGAACATAATGCAAATATGCGAAAAGGCTTCTTACTTTATTTGGATGACTCCCTAAAGCAAATGCGAAAAAAGTTCATCACTTGATAAGCACTGAAATTAAAAACGTTTTTTATCTGATAGCTGTACTTACTAATTTTGTAGATTTACCGCAAAGCAATAAGAAAATATTTTGTGTCCAACACTAGGCACTCACACATTCCCGCAGTTTCAGGTGCAGCTCTCTTAGTTACCCTCGGTATCATCTTTGGAGATATTGGCACCTCACCGCTTTATGTAATAAAAGCGATTATCGGCAGCACCGTAATTAACCGCGACTTGGTTCTTGGCGGTATATCCTGCATCTTCTGGACGCTCACACTTTTATCTACTATTAAATATGTAATTCTAGTGCTGCGTGCTGATAACAGAGGGGAGGGCGGAATTTTTGCGCTCTATACACTTGTTAAAAAGACAAAAATATACTGGCTGATCATTCCCGCTATGATTGGAGGAAGCGCGCTCATTGCAGATGGAATTCTTACCCCTGCCATTTCTGTTTCCTCAGCGGTGGAAGGATTGAGAAACATAAACGGAAACATCGAAACACTTCCTATTGTTATTATTATTCTTACTGCGCTTTTTGCCATTCAGCAATTTGGAACCGGTTTTGTAGGGAAATTTTTTGGCCCCGTAATGCTTGTTTGGTTTGCAATGCTTGGAATACTTGGCTTCATGGCAATAAGTGCACAACCGGAAATCCTCAACGCCATAAATCCATATTACGCTTATCATCTTTTGGTTGTTTATCCAAAAGGATTCTGGATTCTTGGAGCCGTTTTTCTCTGCACAACAGGCGCAGAAGGAATGTATTCCGACATGGGACATTGTGGAAAAACAAATATCCGCATAACATGGACCATGGTTAAAGTTATGCTGCTGCTTAATTATTTTGGACAAGGTGCGTGGTTATTGCAGCATCCAGGTATAACACTTAAAGATCTTGGAGATGCTAATCCCTTTTATTCCATCATGCCTACATGGTTTCTGTTTCCCGGCATTATTATTTCTACTGTTGCCACAATTGTTGCGAGTCAGGCGCTCATCACGGGTTCGTTCACTATCATCAACGAGGCTATTCGCCTGAACTTCTGGCCTAAAGTCCGCATTGTGCATCCAACAAATTATTCCGGACAGATGTACATTCCTTCTGTAAACTGGCTATTATTTATATCCTGCATAGGGGTGGTTTTTTATTTTAAAGAATCAACAAACATGGAAGCAGCTTATGGCTTAACCATCAACTTGAATATGCTGATGACCACGATCCTGCTTGCATTTTACATGAGGGTAAAGCGATATAATATTTTACTGATCATATTCTTTTTAATTGCTTATTCGATCATTGAATCTTCTTTTCTTGTAGCAAACCTCAGCAAATTTATTCATGGAGGCTGGGTAAGTTTTTTTATCGGTGCATTACTCGTTACGGTTATGTGGACATGGTTTCAAGCGAGAAAGATAAGAAACAGGTATTTGGAATTTGTAAAACTCGACAAGTATGTTCCTGAACTTATTGAACTAAGCAGAGATACCAGCGTTCCAAAATACGCCACTCACTTGGTATATCTTACCAGTGCCGATGATCCGCGTGATATTGAAGCTGCTGTAGTGGAATCTATTTTGGAAAATCATCCTAAACGTGCAGATATTTACTGGCTGGTGCATGTGGATGTGGTGAATGAACCTTACCGTATGGAATACAAAGTAAATATTCTTGCTCCCGAGGATTTGATACGCATTGATTTTCGACTTGGCTTTCGTGTTGCTCCCCGGATAAATGTAATGTTCGAAAAAGTGGTGCAGGATTTACTCAATTCAAAAGAAGTGGATGTTACCAGCCGGTACGATTCTCTCGGCAAGCAGAATAAAATCGGGGACTTTCGTTTTGTGGTATTGGAAAAATTTCTTTCCTATGAAAATGAGCTTCCTTTTTACGAAAAAATAATCATGGATAGTTATTTCTATTTAAAACAGTTGAGTTTGTCTGATGAAAAATCCTTTGGATTGGATATGGATAATGTTACCCTTGAAAAAGTTCCGCTCATCATCGCTCCCGTGAAAGAAGTTCCGCTGAAGAGAATAAACTAGGAGCCCCACCTAAATCCTCCCCGTTGGGGAGGATTTTAATAAATGATACATGAATTACTCCCCCTCCCTAACGGGGAGGGACAGGGAGGGGCTTTTTATTGTGAGCAATTTGCCTTCACCACATTCGGTTCTGCCAAAGCTTTCTTTGCTTTTGCATTATTGGGATCAAGCTCTTTTAATTTAAGATACATACATTTTGCTTTTGCATAATCCTTCTGGAGCATGAAATAATAACCGAGATAATCATACGCTTCGATGGCTCCGTTTTTATTCTTGTCAAGTTCTTCTGGTTTTATTTTGGAAAGGAAATCTTCGTAGAAAGGCTTTGCCAGACCTTTTTTGCTGTCAGGATCAAGACAGGTATTTGCTTTTGCACGGTATAAATATCCCAAAAGAATATCAGGTCTCAAAATAACTATCTGCATGAATGCCGTATCTGCTTTCCCACATTGCTTGCTGTAATAATACGCAAGTCCCAGACTGTAATAATCGTTGGCATCAACACTCTTTCCTCCTCTTATTTTTTTACTAAAAGCCTCTATGGCTTCATGGTATTTTTTCGTTTTCACTAAAGCTTTTCCCAAGTCGCCATTCAATTCTGTTTTAGAAGTATCCTGCTGGATTGCCAGTTTTAATTTTTCAACAGCAAGCGAATCCTTTCCGCATTTTGAAAGCAGTTTCCCATTGTACTCATAATCAGAAGCAAGATTTTTTTTCGGGTCCGCTTTTAAAAAGAATTCATCAATTGCTTTTAATCCATCCGTGCAATTCCCCGTTTCAGAATAGGAATAGGCAAGCAGGCGATACAGAAAAATAATGGAAGGGTTCTGTTTTTGAATTTCCTGAATAGATGTAATCGCTTCATTGTATTTTTTGCTCAAGAACAAAAATGATGCGTAACGCACCCGCGAACTGACGCTCCCGCTGTTAATCTCAAGATATTTCTGATAATTGGTAATAGCTGCTTCGTATTGTTTTCCTCTGTAATACACTTCTGCTTTTTCGCGAAAAGCAGGAGCAAAATTCGGATCCACGGCTATGGCTGCATCATAATTCCTTACAGCTTCCGGAAGATTTCTTGCGCGGTTATAAAGCTGACCGATTCGAAGCAAGGCTTTGCAAGATTTTTTATCAAGCTCAGATGCTTTTTTATACTGACCGATCGCCTGCGATGCATCTCCCGGGTTCTGTTCCAACATGGCATCTCCCATCAAAATATAAATTTCAGGATTATTCGGTTCTTCTTTCAACGCTTTGTTCAGCAAGTTGATCGCTTCGGGCAAGTCTTTATTTTTCGCTTTGATATAACATTCCGCGATCTTCATGTAAACCAGCGCTTTTTGATGCGGGGTGAAGGATGCTGTTTTATTTGCAGGAGAAATGATCTGCACTGCATCGTAAAATTGTTTTTTTGCATCGTTCGGTTTTCCCTCGTACCATAAAACTTTTCCCAGTCCGACATAGTTAATAGGATTTCCCGGATTCTTACTCAATCCTTTCTGATAAAGAATCTTGGCGGAGTCAAGTTCAATGGCTTTAAAAGAAGAGTCAATAATTTCTTGTTTAAAATAATTTTCTCCAAAGAAAAAATAATTATCCCCGCTGGTTGGTTCACGCTGTATGAGCGACACGTAAGCATCCGATGCTTTTTCAAATTGCTCGCTTTCTGTGAACTTGATGGCATCCTGCAGAGATTGGGCGGTGGCCCATCCCGACCTTCCCCAAGGGAAGGAGAATGCAAACAGCAAATAGCACATAGCAATACGAAAAGTGGAAATTGAAAATTGTTCCATAGGTTGATTTTTTTGTCACCTTCTTTCTCCCCAATGGACAACCGTAGGTTGCGACCGAAGGTCAAAAGAGGGGCTTTTCTTTATCTTGTTATTGTTACAATTCTAACCGGCATTGTTGACGGCACCATTCCGGCTTTCAAAATTATTAATTGTCCTTTTTCTCCGGCAACAAATGCTGCAAATCCCGTGCCAAGTCCTGTTCTGCCTTCGCGGTTAATGATATATACATCGCGGCAAAAGGGATATTCTGCGCTGTGAATATACGCCCGATAGGGCTGAAAAAAATCTCCGGGATTTTGTTCGGATGAAACTCCAAGCACATTCACTTTGCTGAGAAAAGTCCGGGTGAGAGTATCGTCTTTGTCACTGATCCAATTTGCTCCGATAATTCCGATTGCATTTTTATTTTTACTGACGTAATCTATCACCTCAGAATTTGTTTTTACGGCAAAACAGTTTTTCGGGAATTCTCCTCCGTTCAAAATTTTCTCTTTCAGCATTCTCACATTGCAGGATTTTTCATTATCAAAAACAATCGTGATGCTTGTATCCTGCGAACTTTTTTCTTTCACAGATGAGTCCAGCAGTTTCCAACCGGTGATTTTTCCGGTGAATACATCTTTCAGTTCGTTGTAGGTAAGGTTTGAAACCTGATTTTCTTTATGCGTGATGAATGCCAGCGCGTCAACAGCAATCTTTGTGGAATGAGGAAATGATTTTCTGCTGACAAAAAAATCTTTTTCTTTTTGAGTCAGATCTCTTCCTAGAATAACGATTCTGCACGTATCGTTCAGAAAATCATTAATGATTTCCCCTTCAGGTTTATAAACATCTTCAATATCAGAGTTTTTATAAAACCCTTCAAATGCTTCCACTTCCGCTTGAAAAAGCGGAGCGTAGGACTCGTCAATAAATATTTTCTGCTTGCCTTGAGTGGGAGTGCTTGCTCCGTTTCCACAGGAGGTTAAAAGGCATAAGGCATAAGGCATAAGACATAAGGTCAAAATATGCTTTTTAAAATCCCTATTTCGTACTTTTCGTATCATTTCGTTTTTCGATGATTTTATTTTTTTCGTAGTTGAATAAAGAAATACCTTAACCTAAAAAGTCCATACGCTAAAACTGCAGCTCCAAAAAATATCCTATACTGGCGATCAGCAATTAACCGTTCCATACTATTTGTCAAAAGCAAGAGCAAGCCTGCAATTACATAGGCAAAACTCATGATGAAGCCAAATATCTGAACGGGTTTATATGACATATACGATGATTGAGCAAAATTATTATTTTACTTCGAACCGGATGGGTAAAACCATCTGCACTTTCACCGGATTTCCGTTTTGTCTGCCCGGTTCCCACTTCGGCATCTTCTTCATAACACGCATTGCTTCGTTATTCAGTTGCATATATCTGCTGCCATTTTGAAGGATTACGGCATTTATTATGCTTCCGTCTTGATCAACAACAAAGGCAACTCCCACCTTTTCCCTTACTCCACCAATTTCTATTAGTTCTTGCGGAATATGTAAGTTATTTCTTAAGAACTGAGAAAGTCTTTCTTCGCCACCGGGAAAATGTGGGATTACGTCAAGATCATCACCCATGGTTAATATTTCTGCTGGAAGAGTTTTTTCACCATCCCATTTATTTGTAATCATTTCCGAACCACTCCCGGTTGAATCAACAGGGGTTCCTGTTGATGATAAAGTTGTTTTATTGTCTGGGGTAATCGGATCTTTATCTGCAGGTTCTGTAGTTACCACAGGAGGTAAATCATTTTGATCCACAGGGGCTGCATGTGTTCTTCTCTGCTCCGGAACTTTGGGTATTTCCAGTTCATTTGTGTTTGGTAAAATAAAAATCTGTTCCGCGGTGGTAAGAGGTGGAATGATTTTTTCTACTCCTCTGCATAGGGCTGATAAAAACATCCAGAAAGAAAATAATACGACTAACAACGTCATACCGAAGAAAGTTTTCAGCAATGTCCGGTCGTAATTTTCCCTAATCTCATAAGCACCATAACTTTGATTCATGTGTTCAAAAACGATTGCGTTTCTTTCTCCGCTGGTAACTTCTGCCCAGCTTTGAGAAAACAGTTGTTGCTTTTTCATAGTGAATGGTTTTAGATTTACAAACTAAAACGAAGCAACAGAAAGAATGTTCTGAAGGAATTAGTAAGTGGCAGGATTTTTTTAGCAAGCGGTAAACTACAGACGAAAAAAAGAAAAACAATTTCTATTGATCAGGGAAAATGAAGAAACTTTGCTAATGTTTAAGCTATAAAAAGTGGTGTATCAACTCTGAAGTTTGAAATTGATAGGAAGGATATATCTGACCTTCACAGATTTTCCGTTCTGCTTACCGGGCGACCACTTGGGCATAAGTTTTACTACACGGAGAGCTTCCTTATCACATCCGGCACCGCCCTTTAATCCTCTATATAATGACACATCTGTTACACTTCCGTCTTTGTCAACTACAAACGTGACAAAGACTTTTCCCTGTATGCCGTTTTCCTTTTCTACTTGTGGATACTGTATGTTTTTTTTCAGGAAGCCAAACATCTCTCCTTCACCTCCCGGAAATCCCGGCTGTTCCTGAATAGCTACCAGATCATATACATTATTGTCTTCAATCACTGCGTTGTTGGTTTCGGCAATAACCAAGGCATCCGGATCGCCTTCTTGGGTAACCTCTGCCACTTGGGTTTCCTGAAGTTTTTCCTGAGGAGGAGGGATTTCATCTACTTTTTCTTCTGTTACCTCAGGGGGAGTGAACTTAATTGTTTCCATCACCGGAGGAGGAGGAGGAGGAGGTGGTGGTGGTGGTGGCGCAGTAGCGTCAAGTGGAGGAGCAGTAAAGTCAACGATCAATTCCTCCGGTTTGTTAAATGTTTCTATACCAGCGCTAACCAAATTAATGATTATGGGTACTGCAACTGTGAGAATAACTGCGGATACAGAAATAATCAATGCTTTGGCCAGAAATTTCCCATATTCTCTGCGGATTTCATAAGCGCCATATTTTTTATTGCGGTTTTCAAAAACCACCTCGTTGCGTCCTTCATAAACTACGCTTTGCCAATCAGATGAGAATATTCCTTTTTCCATTTTGTTACTTAAAAAATTCTAACATTTTCTTTTCTGCAGGTGACATATCAACCAATGCTTTTTTATCAACGTTATTTATACTCAGCTCATCAAAAATGTCAATGATGTTTTTATATTTTGCTTTGTCGTCTGCTTTAATAATAACAAATGTGGCTTCTTTGTCTCCTCTTGCCTCCATTGCTTTTCGTTTATAGGTTGTATCAGCAATTTGGTGTTTCATCAGTTGCTCTTTCAGTGCTTGTACCTTATCAATGACGTCCTTGTTTCTTTCCAATAGAAGTTTTCTGATCCCGTCTTTCGAATAGTTTGTTTGTTTAATGATAGATGCATCCGGCTTAAATTTTCCATAATAATAATATACCTTTTCTTGTTTATCGGTTAATAAAAGAGTAAGTGCGGTCTGATCTTCAATTTTCATTTGCAGGGAAGTGTCTTTGGGAATTACAGGCATGGTAATTTCCATTGTTTTTGGCTTGCTGAACTGAGAGGTTAATACAAAAAACGTAAGTAAGAGAAATCCAAGATCCACCATGGGAGTCATATCAATACGGGCACCATGCTTTTTCGCTCTTTTCTTCTGGTGTTTGCCTTTACCACCTCCACCACCACTATCTATTATTTCTGCCATAGATAATTATTGTATTTGCTCAGTTTCCATATCCGTGATAAGCTGGAAAGAATTCAGGTCTCTATCCTGAAATACCTGTATTACACGCTTAATTATTTTATAATCAGTTTGCGCGTCTCCTTTGATTGCTACACGACAACCATCTTCTTTCGGAATTTTGTTTTCTGCTTCCCACCTCTTTTTTGAATTCCAGCCATAAGCAATCCAATCTCCTAGTTGGTTATTCACTGAATCCATGGGAATTCCCATAGATGCCCTATCCATTGCAGCTCTTTCTTTTTCATTGCCTCGGATATATGCAGGTAATTGTGTCATTGGAACGCCAAACTGCGGCAGAATTAAAAAGCGATTCACTTCAGCTTCTGTAAAAGAAACTTTATACTTCTCTCCCATTGTGAGAAGAAGATTCTTGCGAACTTCTTTCCCGTCAAGGCTAAAAAATACTCTTCCCCCGGTATCAACAGTGATCAACATGGTGTTTTGCGGAAGAATTTTTTCAGAGTGTGAAGAAGGTGTTTTCACCATCACTGCTTCGTTTTGACGAAAGTTTGCAGTAAGAATAAAAAAGGTAACAAGCAGAAATGCCAGATCCACCATGGGTGTCATGTCCAGTGACGGAGCGCTTTTGGGCATTTTAATTTTCGACATACTTATTAGTTACAGATTGCAGGTTAAGAATTCCCTACCTTATTAATGTTTAGTAGAGAATGTCTGAACGATGCTGAATCCTGCTTCATCAATTGCAAATGTTAATGCATCAACCTTTGAACTGAAAAAATTGTAAAATATAATTCCAAGTGTTGAACCAAGGATTCCAAAGAGCGTATTTACAAGCGCCTCAGATACTCCAGTAGCAAGAGCAACAGTATCGGGCGATCCGGCTTGTGCCATTGCACTGAAGGCTGTGATCATACCCATTACAGTTCCGATCAGACCAATAAGTACTGAAATGGATGCACAAGTTGAAAGTATTACTAGATTTTTTGACATCATAGGGAGTTCAAGCGCTGTTGCTTCTTCCAGCCCTTTTTGTATTGCAACTATTTTTTCTTCTTTATTCATTGCACCATCTTTCTCTACTCGCTGAAGTTCGCCTAATCCTGTACGAATCACATTTGCAATAGATCCTTGTTGGTTGTCACATGCAGTGATTGCTTCATTTACCTGATTGTTTGAAATTAAACCACGAATAGCTTGAATGAATTCCTTCACATTTCCTTTTCCGCTCACTTTACCAAGCGTAATCAAGCGCTCTATTGAAAAAGTAAAAACGATCAAATTCACAGCAAGAAGCAACGGCACAATAAATCCTCCTTTATACATAATGCCCATAAGGTTTCCTTGTATAGGATGTTCACCGCCCGGAAATCGGAAGAAACTATGCTCTGCGCTATTTTCGAAGTTTGCAGGATTGCCGAGGACAAACATATAAATCAGAATTCCCACAAATACACACGCGAGAATCATAAGTGAATTGCCCATTGAAAATTTTTGCTTGCTCATAGAAATATAAGTTTAAAGTTTAAGTTTTAAAGTTCAAAGTTAACGCCAAAAACGGGTCAAACATAAAAAAATTTTATGATACAGCGACAATTTAGTATCTGGTTGTTTTATTGGGTAACTGGTCAGGAGCGATGCTACTCTACGAATGACATGCGCATAATGCGAATGAAATAATTCGCACTATTAGTTTCATTCGCATTCATGAGCATATTGGCATCGGTATTAGCATCATTTTTTCTCCTTTCTATAAGCCCCAATGACCGGAATGGTAGTGATAACGACAAAACCAATTACTATCCACTCAAGATTTTCTTTTACCCATTCAATCCTTCCGAGATAATATCCAAGCACAGAAAGAGATCCGATCCACAAAATCGCCCCAATGACAGAATACATAATAAAAATTCTTACTTCCATTTTTACTACTCCCGCAAGAATAGGAGCAAATGTTCGGATGATGGGAAGAAACCTGCCGAGTATAAGCGCTTTACCTCCATGTCTTTCATAGAAGGAGCGTGTGATGTCTATATATCTTTTCTTGAAGATCAGATTATCGTCTTTTGTAAATAATCCTGTGCCTATTTTTTTTCCAAAGTAATATCCTGCAACATTTCCGATTATTGCTGCAAAAGAAAGAGATGATACAAGAGTTGTAATGCCGATGTTCATCAGTTGATATTCTGTTCCGCAGATCAATCCGGCAACAAATACGAGCGAATCACCCGGAAGAAAAAATCCTACCATCAAACCTGTTTCGGCAAAGATGACGAAGATGAGCAGCGCAATTCCCCCATAACGAATGATGGATTCGGGGTTGGTAAGTTCTTTAATAAATTCCCATGTTTCATGCATAATGAAGCCCTCCTAAATCCTCCTCATTAGGGAGGACTTTTAATTTTAATTTTATCCTCCCTCCCCAATGGGGAAGGCTGGGGCGGGGCCTTCGCCTTCTCCTTCCCATTTTGCAACCACCACCGTTGCCAAACAATTTCCGGTTACGTTAATAGCAGTACGTGCCATATCCATCAACACATCCACTCCAAGTATGGCAAATGCTTTTTCTGCCGGTAATCCCAGGGATGAAATGGTACTTACAAGAATAAGAAAAGATGCTCCGCGCACACCTGCAACGCCTTTGCTGGTGAGCATGAGCACAAGACACATGTATATCTGCTGTCCGATAGTAAGTTCAACACCGCATGCCTGCGCAATGAATACGGATGCAAGCGAAAGATAAAGCGTGCTGCCGTCCAGATTAAAACTATATCCGGTTGGAAGAACAAAGGAAACTATCTTGTTCGGAATTTTCATAATAAACTCCATGTTCTCAAATGCTTTTGGTAAAGCCGCTTCAGAACTTGCAGTGGCAAAAGCAATAGATACCGGTTCAGAAATTGCCTTAATAAATTGTTTGAACGGAAGTTTTATTATCAGCCCGATGGGTACAAAAACCAAGAGGACAAATGCGATGAGCGCTCCGTAAAGAGTGAGGACGAGCAGAAACAGATCTTTCAACACGCCCAAACCCATGGAGGAAACAGTATATGCCATAGCTCCCGCCACTGCGAATGGTGCAAAGCGCATGACAATATCCGTGAACTTGAACATGACTTCCGACAGCGATTCGCAGAAGGAGAGCATGGTTTTACGCTGTTCCGGTTTTGTTACCAGCGAAAGCCCGATAGCAAACAGCACACTGAAAATAACTACCTGCAAAATATTCCCTTCGGCAACAGCTTTTGCAACGTTCTCCGGAAATATTTCAAGAATAACGTTGTGCTCTTTTTTCTGGTCAATAAGTTTGGTGGCTTTCTCAATTTGCGATTCATTAGCAGAAAGTGATGCTCCCGTCCCTACATGAGTAAGATTAACTGCAATGAGTCCTACGACCAAGGCAAGCGCAGTAACAATTTCAAAATAAAAAATCGCTTTTAATCCCATCCTTCCCACTTGCTTCAGATTTGAATGACCGGCAATACCTACCACGAGCGTGGCAAAAACAAGGGGAGCAATAATGGCTTTAATCAGGCGCAGGAAAATATCACTGAGGATTTTTAAGCTACTTCCGGCATCTTTCCAGAAATAACCGATGGCTATACCCAAAAGCATTCCTATAAATATTTGGGTAACGAGGTTGAACTTTAATTTCATTGAAAATTAGAAATGTGCACGAAAGTAGGAAAAATGTAATGAGGATAAGTAGGAATTATCTTTCATAGCCCTTCCTAAATCCCTTAAATCCGCAATACCTGTCTGAAATTTTATTTTTGCAGTGATAAATAATTAATTCCTATATTTGTTTCCCCAAAGTAAAATAAATCCAGAAAAGAACCGTCCAATGATGCTCGATATCTATGATTTTTACGACAAAATGGAGCGAAATAATATTTTGCTTTCATTCAAGGGGGATATTACCTCTGAACTACTTACTTCCATCCTGCAAATCATGGAATCAAAGTTGGAAAATCTTCAGGAAGAACCCAAAGTAAAAAAGAAAGTTTACAATGTGCTTGTGGAGTGTCTTCAGAATCTTTACCATCACATGGGGGAAATGGATGCCGCGCAAAATGAAAAAAATCGTTCTGCCATTTTTATGATTGGGAAATTAGAAACACACTACAATATCATAACAGGCAATTACATACGCAACGAAAACATGGATGGACTTAAAGCACGATTGGACGAAGTCAACAACCTCACCCAAATAGAATTGAAAGAATACTATAAAAAAGTATTAGCTAACGGGGAAATGTCTGCCAAAGGAGGCGGAGGATTAGGTATGATTGACATTGCAAGAAAAACAGGCGAGAAACTCAATTATAATTTCATGCCGGTAGACGACAAATATTCATTTTTCAGCTTAAATATTAAAATCTCATAATACAGTTCATTCACTATGGAAAAGATCAACATCGAATCAACACCAAAAACGCCCTCTATTAATTTTGATTTTGAGAAAGGTGTGCTCGAGATCAAAGGAAGATCCATTCCAGAAAACTCTATTGAGTTTTATAAACCAATTGTTGAATCTCTGGAAAAATACGGAAGTGCTCCCAGCAGTGTAACCACGGTAAACATTCAGTTGGAGTATTTCAACACCAGCTCTTCAAAATGCATTCTTGACGTGTTTAAGAAATTAGAAAACATTCATAAAGGCGGCAATCAATTGGTCATCAACTGGTATTACGAACAGGATGACGAAGATATGCTTGAAGCAGGCGAGGATTATCAGGCAATCATTAATGTGCCCTTTAAAATGATACAGATGGAAGAGTAAAATCTTCTAATAATAAACAACAAAAGAACCCTGCACATAACATGCGGGGTTTTTTATTTCTCCCAATCAGTGTTTGTGGTGATTCTCTTGCAGCTTAGGAGTAGTTCACACTTGTCATTTTAAGAGTTTATGGATGACCTCATTGCCTTTCTTTTTTCTTCTTTTCCTTTTTCGGCTTCATCGGGTCTTCATGAAAAAAGTAACGGAAATCAATCGTAAGATAATTGCCCGGCTGCTTCATCTGTGTAATATCATTCGTAGGCAAATACTTAATCTCCGAAATAAAGATATACGTGAACGGCAAGTGATACGAAGCCCCAATATTGAATATCCCGCTCTTTTTTGTTCTGAATTCATAGGCAAGATTGGCAAGCACCGCATTTTGAAAAAGTGAATGCCGCTGCGAATACTGTTTAAAATAATCATCCAGCGTTGCCACATTGGTTGGATACATATCGAACGACCAGCCAAAACCCGTAGTCATAAATATTTTTTCAGACAGCCGCAAAAAGATCATTCCCATTACCGGAATTTCATAGCCGATGATAGTGAAGGTCGACTTGTCCGTAAAGGCAGCATCCTGAATCTCCAACTGGTAATTTCTTTTCACATAATTGATACCGAATTCCATAGAATATTTTTTCGTAAACCCCCTGCGTATCATCATGCCCGCACAATAACCCGACTGCTGTCCGACAGAAAATGCAATATCATTCTGAGTCAATGATCTTTTTGCTGTATTAAAAAAAGAACTTGCTATCATGGGTTTATACTGAAACCCGGCAGTAAAAATATTCTCCTGAGAAAAAGAAATATTCTGAAGGATGTTCAGAAAGATAAAAAGGGAAAGGAAAATCTTTACTTTCAAGTTTTAATTCTTACTAAATAGTATGTTTTGCTATTGCAGGCACACAACATATTTTACATATTGAAATTTGGCTGTCAGCTCCCGCTCCCGATAGTTATCGGGATCAAAGGAAGAGATTGGGGGTGATTGAATTAACCCCCTCCCCTTCCGGACTCCCCCTCCTTAAGAGGGAGAGTTCATACAAGGGTGCCAAATTTGTCGTGCACCTGCTAATCCATAACAAGATGCTTTTTAAAATTAATTATATTTGCATTAGATGGATATAAGCATCCCATATTATTTTTTCAGACTATTTGAAAAAGACACCACAAGTTTCATCTATCAGGGAACATTTAGTGATGACCTTACGGATAAAACCATTCGTTTAGGCGAACACTCCATTCGGAATATTACCGAATTTAACCGGATCAGAAAAAGGGTATCCTTCCTCATTGCCGAATGCCTTCAGAATGTAATTCGCTACGAAGAAAAACCCAAAGTATTGCATCAAACCAATAACCGACCGGGCACCTTTATGGTGCGCAATATTAACCATGCGTATTATATCATTTCCTCTAACCTCATTAAGAATGAAAAAGTAGGTGAACTGAAAATCAAACTAAAAAAAATCAACGACCTTGATAAAGAAGAATTAAAAAAGATGCAGCAAAAAGTTCTTTCCGACCCTGTTTTTTCGGAAAAAGGAGGTGCCGGACTGGGAATGATAGAAATGACGAGAAAGTCAGGCCACAAATTAGAATATGATTTTGAATTTGTTAATTCTTATCTGTCAAGTTTTTATTTACAGGTAAAACTCACTGCCAACGAAGAAACAGATGCAACACGAAGTCTCTTACTGAATAATGCCAAAGATATTTATCATGAAATTCTAGATAAAAAAATCACAATCCTTTACAAAGGAGATTTTTCCCAGCAATCCATGCTTCCCGTATTAGGAATGATAGAATCCAATCTTAAAAAAAATACCGAACAATATAATTCCAGAAAAAAAGTATTTTATCTCTTGGTGGAGCTGCTCCAAAACATGAGCAAGCACGCTTTGGAACAGAATGGGTTGCGGCAGGGAATATTAGTTATCTGCAACAAGAATCAAAAACATTATATTTATTGTGGCAACTTTATTGACATCCCCAAAGAAGAAAAATTAAATATATATTTAGAAAAAATAAGCAATTTGGATAAAGAACAACTTGCCACTCTTTATAAAGAACACTTGTTTGACGGAAGAATCCGCCCAAAAGGAGGAGCAGGTCTTGGTCTCATTGATATGATGAGATACAGCGAAGATAAACCTGTTTTCAATTTTCATCCCTACAATGCAACATCCTCTTTTTTCTCTTTAGGATTCTCAATATAGATTATTATAAAAATGATTAAACCACTGAGGATAGAAGAAACCGAGGATACTCCAAAAGTACTGCTTGACCAGGAAAACGGCACCTTTGAGATCACGGGGCGTTCTTTCCCTGAAGATGCTTCAAAATTTTATTTTTCAGTTTTAAGTTGGGTGGAAGAATACGCGCAGGAACCTTCCAAAGAAACCAACTTTTATTTTTATCTTGATTATTTCAATTCAACATCCATGAAACAATTCATTGAGCTGCTTATCCGGCTTGAACGAATTTCCGAAACAGGAAAAAAAGTGAAGATAATCTGGACTCATAGCAAGAATGATGAATTGATGGCTTTTAAAGGCAAGGAAATAGAGAACATGATCAACCTGCCTTTTGAGTTTAAAATTATTGAATAGTTATCCCTACATGTTTTCTCCGGAAAAACTCATTAGATACCTTTCTCAATATAGGTGCTTGATTCACAAACTGTCACCGGGGAGCACTCAAATTTGATCAAACATTCTTCACCACCAACTGCACGGTATATCTGCTCTTGTGCTCCAGCAAAATCTTCTTTCCAATACAAACCCTGTCAATCGTAGGCTGATTGTAATACCTTATGGTTATCAGCTCAAGATGATCGTTGTATAATACACGAAAATTCTTCTGCAGAGTCTTTATCAGCTCGGGAACCTTCCGTTCATCATTATCCATACAAACCGAAAAACTGATGGCAGAATTCTGCATCACGTTGATCTTCACCCTATGCTCGGCAAACGTTTTAAAAATATCGCTGAAATTCTCCTCCACAATGAATGAAAAATCTTTTGGGGAAATAGAAAGCAATATCTGGTTCACCTTGAATATAAAACACGGTATCGGCAAATGCGTCTGCCTGTCATTTATCACTGTTCCCTTTTCTTCCGGCTGAAGAAATGATTTCACATAGAGCGGAATTTTTTTATTCTGCAATGGCTTGATGGTCTTAGGATGAATCACCGTAGCGCCATAGTAGGCAAGTTCGATCGCATCCTGATAAGACATCTGGTCGATCCGTTGCGTTTCGTCAAACCATTTTGGATCGGCATTCATCACACCGGGCACATCTTTCCAAATGGTAACGCTCTCCGCATTCGTACAGTAGGCAAGAATCGATGCAGTATAATCAGAACCTTCTCGTCCAAGTGTGGTGGTAAAACCATCGGATGTGCAGCCAAGAAAGCCTTGGGTGACGATGACATCTCCCATAACCCATCTCAGGGGAACAAAAGGGGTGATGTTTTGTTCCGTCAACTCCCAATCAACTTTCCCTTCCCGATACGTGTTATCTGTTTTTATTACCTCGCACACATCCATCCAGGTATTTTTCACCCCAGATTCATGGAGATATGCACTCACTATTTTGGTAGAAATAAGTTCCCCAACAGAAACAATCTGATCATACTCCTTGCTATAGGAATCCGAAGGGGCCATGCTTACTTTTCTTTCCAGATCAGCAAATACAGTTTCCACCTCGCGGTAAATAGTCTGAGTAGTATCCGGAAATAAGTTTGCGATAATATTAAAATGATATTTTTTTACTTCTTCAAGAACAGATGTTGCATTTCCTTGTTTAAGAAAATAAGCATCTGTCAGTTTCTCAAGTACATTCGTTGTCTTTCCCATAGCAGAAACAACTACAATAATCTTCTGATCTGGAAATTTCTTCAATACAGAAGCAAGATTCCTCACCGAATCAGCATCTTTCACCGAAGCACCTCCGAATTTGAAAACTTTAAGAGCCATTCTGCATTGCAGTTATTTATAAATCTCATGCAAAAGAAATGATTTCTACCGGACTTACGTAAAGAAAAAAAAATCGACACAGGGTCATCTGTGAATCCGCAAAGAGGACATAGCCACCAAAAATCTTACTCTACTCTCTGTTTCCCTTACCCATTCCTCTTCTTCTGAACATCTTCCAGTCGTTTCTGTAATTTTTGCTGAAAGGAGGAAGGTGCCTTTGCGGGTTTCTTTTTATTCTCTTCTATCTGGGCGTGTAATTTTTTTTCGTCCACCAGGTATTTGCGTATCACCCACATCTGCAAAAAGCTGATAATGTTTGCAAGCGTGTAGTAGTAACTGAGTCCCGCAGAAAATTTATTAAGGAAAGGAAGGAACATAATGGGCATGAAGTACATCATATATTTCATTCCCGGCATTTGAGCATTTTGTGTGCCGCTCATCAACTGGCTGTTCATCTGAGTATATATTAAAGTGGTAATGGTGCACAATAAAGCCCACACACTCACATGATCTCCATAGATGAAATCAATCACAGGAAATTTTCCAAAGTTCCAGACAGAATCGTAGGTAGAAAGATCATGTGCCCACCAGAAGCCCTGCTGGCGAAGTTCAATGGAGGAGGGAAAAAAACGGAACAATGCAAGCAGTATCGGCATTTGAAGAAGAGCGGGGATACACCCTGCAAGAGGACTCACTCCTGCCTTTTTGTAAAGTGCCATGGTGGCCTGTTGCTTTTTCATCGGCTCCTCATTGCCGAATTTTTGGTTAATCTCATCTATCTCAGGTTTCAGCACACGCATCTTTGCGGACGAAACATATGTTTTGTATGCAACAGGGAAAAGCAGTGTTTTGAAAACGAGCGTAAGGCAAAGAATAATAATCCCATAATTTACATTGAAGCTGTCAAGAAAATTAAAAACAGGAATCACTAAAAAACGGTTCACCCATCCAAAGATTCCCCAACCAAGCGGAATTTGCTTCTCAAGGTTAAGGTCATATTTTTTAAGTATTTGAAAATGATTGGGGCCAAAATAAAATCGCATTCCAAAGGACTCATTTGGTTTGTGAGCATACGGAATGGTAAGATTGGCAGCATACTCTTTTACATACTTAGTCGAACTTTTTTCATTGCGAGAAGTAACATCAGCACCTGACTTGTCAAAATAATTATCAGCAATGATAACCGAAGTAAAAAATTGTTGCTTGAACGCAAGCCATTTTATTTTTGCCGAAAGACTTTTTGTTTCATCTTTTGTTTCACTAATATAATCAGGAGCTTCTTCAAGGTATTTAAAATAAGCTGTCGAATTTTGCTGCTGAGTTAAAATATCTCTTTCCTGACTTAGAGTTTTCATACCCCAATTAAGATTGAACTCATTCAGATTAGAAGCAATCACATCCTGCATTCCTACAACATTAATTTTGCATCCAAGCATGTAACTATTTCCTGTAAGAGAATATTCATACTCAATGTATGAGTCCTCATCAGACCTCCCCTTCAGGGTGGAGGTATCGCGTGTTGCGTACAACCGCATAGAAAGTTTTTGAACACCCTTTTCACTCTCCCTGGAGGGAAGAGATGGAGAGGGACTTGGCTGAAAATATAATTCCGATGAATTAATAGTGCGGTTATTTTCCGTATCAAACAAAATCCCGAAAGAAGAAGAGTCTGGATCAAAAAGATTTAGTGGAAGTGAATCGTGTGTGCGATAATTTTTTAATTGCACCGAGCAAATTCTTCCGCCTTTGGAAGAAATAGTTGCTTTCAGTAATTCGTTCTCTATGGTAAAAAAGCGATTGGAGTCTCTTGAGGCAGAAGCGAAAACATCAAACTTATTTACACGGTCAGCAAGCTCCTCCTCTTTCCTCCCATTCAGGGAGGAAGAAGTATCCTGTGTTGTGTTTGCAAAAACCGAATCATTCTCCTTCCCTGAAGGGACAACCGCAGGTTGCGAGCGTAGCTCAAGGGATAAGGCATTGTCTTTCTTGTGTTTTTCTACTAACTCCAGCGAATCCTTCGCCCTCCTTTGCTTAGCTATCTCTTCTTTGCTAGGTGCAGAATACCACATCCACGCAAACATAATTGCGCATATAAGCACTATGCCTGTAATTGAATTCTTATCCATATAAACGTAAAAATCTAAATTTGGACAGCAAATATAGTATAATAGCCCTCTTAAATAATTAACTATTCAAAATTATCAGTCCTGCTATCAGTTACAATATCTTTAAAAAAATCACGACCATTAACTGAAGATGTCTTATCCTCAATTGTTTTACATTTACGAAAAAAAATCATGAGCTCATTAATAAAATATTCGCTTCTCTTCGGCATTGTTCCTTCGCTGTTTCTGTTTTCCATCTCAAAAGAAACAGGAGCATCTAAGATGAAAAACAAAACACCTGTTGCCGCATGTACACAAGAAGATGATCAGAAGCTGGCTGCAGCCATTTGTCAATACCTCTCAGCAAATGATTCACTGAATAAAAAATATTTAGAACCCCTCAAAAACTACTCTACAGAAAAGGTAGAATCGTTTATTGCAAGCGAACAATTTACTGCTTACAGACTGCGACAAAACAAAGATTCTGTTTTTACTGGAGTTGTTCACGAAACTATTACAGTAGCTGGAAAAGATACAATCAAAGACAAAGAATATGCTTATACCGGTATTGTTCCCGCTAATTACAACGCTGACAAACAATACTCGCTTATTATTCACCTGCATGGTATGGGAAGAACCGGTGACAAATACATAGATACCTGGCAGAAAGTATTTGAAGAAACGAAAGCAGACAACTATATTCTTATTTGCCCTACCTATCCTGAAAGTAATTGGTCTTCAAAAACAGGAGAAAGAATAGCGCTTACACTGATGAAAAAGATAAAAACAATTTACAACATTAATGACACTAGAATATTTCTGACAGGCATGTCAAGAGGAGGTGGTGGAACCTATAATATTTCGAAATTCCATACAGACCTTTTTGCGGGAATTGCTCCAATATCAGGAGCCACTGATTTTGAGAACAAAGCACTATTGCTTGAAAATTTTGTCCCGGTTCCTGTTTATATCATACACGGCTCTAAAGATAATTTCGTACCTGTGGAATACGCAAGAAATGTCTATAAGAAACTACAAGATTTAAAATGCGATGTTACTTATATTGAACATGACAAAGTTTATGAAAAGATGCCAAGTATTGGCGGACACTTTTATCCCACAGAGCTTCTCTCCGATTTGGTGAAATGGTTTGATACAAAAAAAAGAAAAGGACTTCCAACCAAATTATTTATTTACCAAACGAAAAATCATCACGATAGAATCTATTGGCTCAATGCAGAGACATTGAGCAAAGACACAGCTTCAATTGAAGGAGAGATAAAAAATAATCGTGTAGAAATAAAAACAGATGGAGTGAAGCAGATAAAGATTTTTTTAAACAAGGAATTGATAAATTTCTCTCAGCCAGTTTATTTTATAGTGAACAACAAAGAAATTTCAAAGAAAACACTGAAACCCGATGTGGGAATTCTAATAAAGAATTACAAAAAACACATAGACAAAGAAATGCTCTTTACCGCAGAGGTAGTATTAGACCTATAAAAAAAATTCAAAGGGTCTCTGTTTTATTAAGACCTCATTTCAAAAAAAACATTCTAAAATAAACACGAGATAACTTCGCATTGGCGTCAGGCAGAAAGTAAGCAGCCGCATCTGCACTCCAGCCGAAGGGGCTCCGCAAAGTTTCAGCATTGCTTCCGCTTCCGCGCGCATCTAAGAGATGCTTTTTTTATCTTGGAAACATCCCTTAATGGCATACAAACAATTGCTGTGGCAATGATTTCTCTATCACTCAGCGGCCTACAAATGCTTTTATTGCACTAGCAACAATCCTGTTTTTTGTAATTCTCCTGCCTGAAGGCGATAGCTGTATATGCCGGGTGCAACATTTTCTTTCACATTCCATTGAACTACGTGCTGTCCGGCTGTTTGATGGTTGTTATTGATTACGGGGATCTTT
>JACRAL010000056.1 GCA_016213435.1 Bacteroidota bacterium | reverse complement strand
TACACATCTGTAAACGGAGATGGCTATTCAGCAACAGCACCAACCCCTTCCACCGCTTCAGCCGGAACAACCTCTTATTGGGTAGCGCAGGCAGATGCAGGAGGATGTGAAAGCGTAAGAAGTCAAATTGATGTGATTGTTAATACAGCACCAACGGTTTCTTTTTCTATTACCTCACCGGTTTGTGGTAATAGCGATGGAGTAGTTGATGCCGTTGTTTCTGGCGGAACAGGACCTTACCAGTACGCATGGAACAATGCAAATACGACATCCTCAGTTACGGGACTTGTTGGTTCTCCTGCCGATACGGTCATCGTAACAGTAACAGATGCTAATAGTTGTGTGTCATTAGAAGACACTGCATTGGTGAACTGCGTAACTGCTATAGTTGAGAAGAACGCAGGAACCGGTATCAGCGTTTATCCTAATCCAAGCAATGGTCAATTTCAATTGATAATTGGCAATGGACAATTGGTAACGGGCAGTGAACAGGTATCAATTTACAATATGCTTGGAGACAAGGTATATTCAACAATCATTACCAATCACACGTCAAATCTGAATCTGAATGTACCAGGAGGAATTTATTTTCTGCAGGTAAAATCAGAGAACGGAATAATAGTTCAAAAGCTGACGATCGATAAGTAACATTAAGTTGTATTTCATAAAAGAAGGAGGCTGTCTCAAAAGGGCAGCTTCTTTTTTTTTGTTAAGGATGTGCAGGGCTTGCTGGCGCACCATCATAGTAATTCACAATGAGCAGTGCATAAGTTAGATGGAGCAGGTTGATTTCAAACTCATCTGTCCGTAATTTAGCCGAAATAAAAAGTTAAGGAATTACGATTTAGGAGTTTAATCCAAAATCCTTAATCCAAAATCCTTAATCCAAAATCTATAACTATGCAATTTGATTTACCGAAAGAAAAATCTTCCATCATTAAAGTGATTGGAGTAGGAGGCGGAGGCAGCAACGCTGTTAACCACATGTTTAAACAGGGAATCAAAGACGTTGATTTCATCGTCTGCAATACCGACAGACAAGTGCTGGATGCAAGTCCGGTGCCATTGAAGATTCAATTGGGTGCAGCGCTCACCGAAGGTTTGGGTGCGGGTTCTCTTCCTGAAATGGGAAGGAAAGCAGCCCTTGAAAATGAAGATGAACTTAGAACAGCGCTTGCAAAAACAAAAATGCTTTTCATCACTGCCGGAATGGGGGGTGGAACCGGAACAGGAGCAGCACCTGTTATTGCGCAGATTGCACGCGAGATGGGAATACTTACAGTTTCCATTTGCACGCTTCCATTTTCATGGGAAGGAAAACTCAGAAGAAGACAAGCTGAGGATGGTTTGGCAGAACTGAAAAAACATTCTGATTCGGTACTTGTTATTCTGAATGACAAGCTCCGCGAGATATATCACAACCTGAAAGTGAGCGAAGCATTTGCTCATGCGGATAATGTACTTAGCTCCGCAGCAAAATGTATTGCCGAACTTATCAACGTGGCGCTCCGCATCAATGTGGATTTTAACGATGTGCGCAGGGTGATGGAAACCAGCGGTGTTGCCATCATGGGATCAGCCATGGCATCTGGTGAAGGAAGATCGCTCAAGGCAGTTACACAGGCGCTTAACTCTCCTTTATTAAATGACAACGACATTCGCGGAGCAAGATACGTGCTGGTGAGCATCACTTGCGGTATTGGAAAAGATGAGCTTACGATGGATGAACTCGGAGAGATTACTGAATATATACAGGAAGCTGCCGGACAAACTGCCGAAATGATAAAAGGCTACGGCACCGATGAAACGCTGGGAGATAAAGTAAGTGTTACCATCATCGCCAGCGGATTTGACCGCAAAGCACCTGAACTTGGATTTGAAACTTCCGTTCAGCAGGAAATGAAAATGGTTCATCTCGATGAAGTGAAAACGAATGTCACTTCGAGTGTAGTCGAGAAGGAAGCAAAAGTGGAAGTTTCTAAAATGACCGAACCAATGCTCAAGACAGAAGTTATTACTGATAAATTACAATCTGAAGTAAAACATGAGTCTTTGTCAGTTTCCGGGATAAAAAAACAGGAAACAGTTGTTGAGCTTAAGAAAGTAGAAAAGAAACCCGTTGAAAGAAAACATATTGAAGTCAGACTTGACCCGGTTGTTGCTGAAGTGAAAGCAGAACCCAAAGTTGAACCCGTAGCTGAAGTAAAGATTGCGGAACCGGTTGCGGAAGTAAAAGTTGAACCTGTTCAACCGGTAGCTGAAATTCCAACTCCGATTGTTGAAGGTGCTCTCGTTGTTGCCGAAATTGTTCCTTCTGTTGTTATAACGGAAAATAAAATAGAAGAAGTAGTGGAAGAACCGCTACCTGAACCTTTCCTTATTTCAAAAGAACAAGAGCAGGTAAGTTTTGAGTTTGACATGACGGCCGAACTTCCAAAAACAACTCAGCTGGAGGAGAAAATAGAAACACCTGTTGCGCACAAAGAAGAAGCTCCTGTAATGGAAACTAAAGTGGAACAAAAGGTGGAAGCTGTAAAGCCTGTAGTTAATATGGATGTAAAGCGTGGACTCGTTAACGCTTCCATGACGAATGAACCTGCAGCAGAATCAAAGGTTACCAAGATAGCGGATGTTACACTTAACTCCCAGCCGCCTATTACCGACAGCGAGGCTAGAGCTAAGGCGCAAGAGAAGATTCAGAAGCTGCGTGAGCTTAGTTTTAAAGTAAAAACTCCGGGAGGATTGGCAGAGCTTGAGAACGAACCTGCTTATAAGCGCAAGAATGTGATGCTGAACGATACTCCTCATTCTTCCGAATCAGAAATATCGCGCCTCACGCTGGGAGCAGAAAATCCTACGAATGGAGCTACAAACAAAACTCCAAGTCTGCGCCCCGATAATTCTTTTCTTCACGATAAGCCGGACTGACTTTGTGTGATTGCATCTGGGTTTTTAATTTGAGTTATAATGGGTAAAAGGTAACAATTCATCTGAATAGCAGTTCTATTGTGTTGGTATAAGTTATGTGGTTACTACTTCGTTACTGATGATGTTACTTGGTGTTAAGTTTCATTTCAGTCGTTAGTTGAAACTATGCACTTTCAGTGCAAGACTTTCAGTTTCTAAAAATTTATAATCTATAGACATTGCTATTACTCCTTTTTTTCTTTTAGGCAAGAATTTAATTCTTGCTTTTTATAAACCTATAGACTTTCAGTCCATAGTGATTTAGTTTTGAAAAGTTGGTATTAACAACTGTTACAATATCGGTCAACTTATTTGCCTCCCGACTAATCATCACAGCTTGTCGATACAATTCAGGAAGAGTATTAACAGTAATACCGGCTAAAGTAATGTTGCCTTTGCTTAGCATCGGTTATTAATTTGCCATTATACCATATTTCTTATTTCTTTTTTTACTCCACTACCATTCTTTTGAATATTGACTTCACAAAAGAATAATGAAAAATAATTGAAAAATAATTTGGTGGAACCAAAACATTATTATCTTTGCGTCCCTTTTAGAAGGGAGTTCTTACAGAAAATTAATATTACAGTTTCTCTTTTTCATAGGAGAAATCAATAATAAAATTGTCAGCGAAAATTACTTTTTCGTATTTTTTATACGAACTTGTTTTTCCTGATTAATGTTCTTTGAAAATATTGAAGGCTAAATTGAAGCAGCAAACGGCCCTTAGTTTTTGAACTTTTTGTTCTGATCTTAAGTGGAAGAAACAAATCTCAATTATATTATATAGCAGCCCTCCTTTAGTCCTAGGGTTTATCTTAGCAATAAGATAAGCCTCCCGATGAAAATCGGGATTAGAGGATGAGGCACTAAAGATTAAACTTACTATGGAGAGTTTGATCCTGGCTCAGGATGAACGCTAGCGGCAGGCTTAATACATGCAAGTCGAACGGCAGCACAGTGTAGCAATACATGGGTGGCGAGTGGCGCACGGGTGCGTAACACGTATGCAATTTGCCAATAACTGGGGGATAGCCTTCCGAAAGGAAGATTAATACCCCATAACATAATGAAGAGGCATCTCTTTATTATTAAATCTCCGGAGGTTATTGATGAGCATGCGTCCGATTAGCTAGTTGGTGAGGTAACGGCTCACCAAGGCAACGATCGGTAGGGGGTCTGAGAGGATGATCCCCCACACGGGTACTGAGACACGGACCCGACTCCTACGGGAGGCAGCAGTAAGGAATATTGGACAATGGAGGCAACTCTGATCCAGCCATGCCGCGTGAAGGATGAAGGCGCTACGCG
>JACRAL010000053.1 GCA_016213435.1 Bacteroidota bacterium | reverse complement strand
TTGCTGTTGTTACAATAATTTATGCTCTACGAGCAATACAGCGTAGCTGTTACATTATTGTAAAAACATGCAATTAGCTATAAAAGAACATCGTAGATGTTCCACATTTGAGCACAGCAAAACGATACAATCAGGAATTTTCGAATAAAAAATATTCGTTCAAAGAACAGGTTTATGCACCGCTTATTTATGATGGGAAAGTAATTGAAAAATCATTCCTTGATTTTATTGTAGAAGAAAAAGTTGTGGTAGAAATTAAAAAAGACACTCGTTTTGCAAAGGGACATATTGACCAGGTAAATCGTTATTTGAAAGCGACAGGATTAAAACTTGCTTTACTGATAAATTTCTCAAAAAATGATATTGTATTCAAAAGACTGGTCAATATTACCATTTTGTAAATTCGTAAACATTCGTAGTTCGTAGATAACAAATATTCGTGTTTCGTAAAAATGGATAAAAAAGTAACAATATTAAGTCTTGAACAGGCACTTGCTCTTCCGTATGCCACGCAGCGGTTTGCCCAATTAGGCTGGCGGGTGATAAGAATAGAACCTCCTGCTGACGACAGTAATTCAAAAGGCGGCGACCCGAACAGGTATGTAGGCGAAGACACAGGGACAGAAGACCTGCATTCCTATTTTATTTCACCCAACATCGGCAAAGAGGCCATTACATTAAACCTGAAAAAGAAAGAAGGCCGTGAACTGTTGAAGACCCTCGTTAAGAAACTCAACGCAGATGTTTTTATGTGCAATACCCTGCCCATGCGGTACAAACAACTGGGGATTGATTTTGAAACATTGAAAGAAGCCAATCCCGACCTTATCTGGTGCGGTATCTCCGCCCTTGGCCCCGATTACCCTGACAGGGCCGGTTACGACCCTGCCATGCAGGCCATGCTCGGCTACATGTATTTAAATGGCGAACCCGACAGGGACCCCATGCTCTGCGGTGTTCCCGTGATTGACCTCAAAGCCGGCGATGAAGCTTTTGCACAGGTTCTCATGGCAATGTACGAACAGGCTGCAATGAAAAAAAGTGGCGGGAAAGAAATATTTATTTCCATGGCCCAATGCTCTGCCTCGTGGATGGTAGGGTCGCTTCCGCAACTGCAGTTCGTTAAAAACGAAAGTGAATTGCATACGCGCTGCGGAAACGAAAACAGGTCGTTTGTCCCGTGCAACTGCTATGCGACGAAAGACGGGCATATCTATCTTGCCATCGGAAATAATTCCCAATGGGAAAAACTTTTCAGGACAAAAGGATTTGAATGCTTGGAAAAGGAAGAATGGAAAACCAACCAGGGAAGATTAAACGATAAAAATCTTATTTACGATGAGATAAGAAAAGGAATGGCGCATTACACTACGTCAGAGTTCGTGGAAATGGGGTCGAAACTTGGACTTGCCGTTTCGCCGGTAAATAATACCGTGCAGGTTTCCCGGCTGGAGTTCATTCAAAAGAATATGATGAAAGCAAAAATCCCCTCGGGAAAGATCGCCGAATTGTTTCCTGCGCCGGTCAGCACAGATTTTTTAAAGGAACACGATTTTACCTTTTCTCCGGCGCCCCGTCTGGGTGAAAACAACATGGCCGTGTATCAGGAAGCCGGCTTTAGCGCTGATGAAATTGCGGATTTGAAAAACAATAAAATTATTTAATATCCTGGCATTTATACTTTAAATGGTTAAATTGTTGACATTTTTAAATGGCTGAATGGTTGAATGGCTCAATGGTTAAATTGTTGTGAATATCCGCTTAGCAATTTAGCAATATAACAATTTGACAATGTCTGTTCAATAAAAGTTAAATTTGTAACCGTTTGCAGTATAATAAAGGCCGAAAAGAAATAATCGAAAAACAGCAACACAATGACAGATAATTTAACACAAATTTCTTTCACTATCAACGGAAAAAAATCCGTTAAATGGGTGAAGTCGTCTTTAATGCTAATTGATTTTATCAGGGACGAACTCAAACTAAAGGGGACCAAACCGGGCTGTCTCGAGGGGGAATGCGGCGCCTGTACGGTACTGGTAAATGGCGATGCCATCAATTCCTGTTTATATCCTGCTGTGAAGACAGACGGGAAAGACGTGGTAACCATAGAAGGGTTAAGCGTCCCCGGACAACCCATCCACCCTGTTCAGCAGACCATGCTTGACCATGGCGCTGTGCAGTGCGGTTTTTGCAGTTGCGGGATTGCGCTTTCGATAAAATCATACGGCGACCGCTGCAAAAAAGAAGGCATAAAACCATCCCGGCAGGATGTTAAAAAAAGCCTCGAAGGGCACCTGTGCCGTTGTACCGGTTATATTAAAATCATTGATGCTGCTGTTGATTATATTGAAAAGGTATCAGTTTAAAAAATTATTATATGGGCAAACCCTTACATATTATTGGTAAATCCACGCCAAAACTCGATGGGAAAGAACGGGTCAGCGGAAAATCTGTTTACGGGCATGATATTGAACTTCCCGGCATGCTGCACGGAATGATCCTCCGAAGCAAGTATCCCTATGCAAAAATCAAATCGGTTGACACTTCGGCTGCCCTGGCGCTGAAAGGGGTAGAGTGCATCATTACCGCAGAGGATATTGATGTAAACAGGATCGGGTATAAACGCGACCATCCTATTTTAAAAAGCGGACAGGTAAACTGCCAGCGCGACGAAATTGCAGCGGTGGCGGCCACATCAAAATCTATTGCCCGGAAGGCGCTAAACCTGATCAAAGTGGAGTATGAGCCCCTGCAGGGAATATACGACCCCTTTGAGGCCATGGATGAAAACGCCCGTCAAATAAACGCATGGGGAAAAGGAAAGGAAATGTTCGGGAATAAAAATTACGCCGAATCTTTCAAATATCAACATGGCGATATTGAGGAACAAAAGAAAAAATCAAAGGTAGTTATAACGAGGAGATATGAACTGCCCCGTGTTACGCATTGTTGCATGGCTACCTGCAATATCACCGCCGATTATTCACCGCTCAACGGGAGGCTCACACTGTATGCATCTACACAGGTGCCATTCCTGTACCAGCGCGATATCGCCCATGCGCTGAAAATGGATCCGTCGAAAATCAGGATAATCCAGCCTGTTATCGGAGGAGGATTCGGGAGCAAACTCGATATGTACCCGTTCGAGCCGATATGCGCCTTGCTTTCCATAAAAACCGGGAAACCTGTTCAATTGCTGTACAGCAGGGAAGAAGAATTCATCGCATCGCCCACCCGTCAACCTATGATTATAGACCTTACAACGGGCGCTGATGCAGAAGGAAAATTCACGTTCAGGGAAGTGCAGATTACCATGGATAACGGGGCTTATACATCGTGGGGGGCCACAACCCCGTTTGTTATGATGCAAACCTACTCGTCGCTTTACCAGGTGCCTGCCTGTTTGTTTACAGCAGATGCTGTTTATACCAATAATCCGTTTGCCGGGTCGTTCCGCGGTTACGGCAACCCGCAGGCAACATTTTCTGTCGAACGCAACATAGACCTGATGGCCGAAGAACTGGGGATAGGAAAAGATCAAATCCGCCTGATCAATGCTAATTATCCCGGTGAAATTACCGGCCAGGGACTTCATTTCAAAACCTGCGGGGCAAAACAGGCAATGGAAAAAGTAATTGAAGAGAGCAGGTTCAGGAGCAAAGCCGGACAAAAACAGGACGGTCGGTATAAAAGAGGTATCGGGATTGCTTCTATGCTCCATGTGGGCGGAGGCGCAAAAATTTACCGGTCAGACGGATGCGGGACAAGGTTGAAAATAGATGATTACGGATTTTTGACCATAACCACCGGGTCGAACGAAATAGGCCAGGGGTCTGAAACAGTGCTTGCCATGATTGCCCGGGAAGAGTTGGGTATCCCGATGGAACAGATCAACGTCATCAACACCGACACCGATGTTAAACCCTGGGACGTAGGGGTGCATGCTTCCAGGACAAGTTTTGTCGCAGGCAATTCGTTGCTGGGAGCCATAAAACTGATCAAGGAAAAGTTAAACAAAAAAGCCGCGCAACTAATGAATTGCGAACCGGAAGATTTCCGTTACGAAAACGGAAATATCCTTGGCGGCAAAACCGAAATAAAAATTGACAAAGTAGTGAGGGAGATGCATTTTACCTCGCCGAACGAACTATGTGTTGCCGAGTATTTTTATGAGCCCGGAAGCAAGTTCCAGGATAAGCAGTTTATGGGCGATGTCTCGGGGAACTATGCTTTTGCCTCCCAGGTGGCCGAGGTGGAAGTTGACTGTTATACAGGAATTGTCAGGGCGCTGAATATGTACATGAGCGAGGATGTGGGGCGTGTGCTTAACCCGATGAGCCTCGAAGGGCAGATTGAAGGGGGTATAGCTATAGGGATCGGATATGCTTTAACCGAAGAAATGATTTACGAGCAGGGGATATTAAAAAACCCGAATTTTCACGATTATAAACTTTTAACATCCATGGACATTCCGGATATCCATTTTTATCCGATCGAAACCTTTGATGAGGCAGGGCCCTATGGCTCAAAAGGGGCCGGAGAGGCTCCGCTGATCCCTACTGCCGCTTCCATAGCAAACGCCGTTTCGGATGCACTTGGGATAGAATTTCACTCTCTTCCGCTCAGCCCCGAAAAAGTTTTAAAGGCTATTAAAGAAAAAAAATAACATAAAATAAAACATTATGGATTTTGAAATCATCAGTCCGGCTACCTGCAAGGAACTTAAGCAAATGCTGATAAACAACCAGGGTAAAAATATCAGGATAGGGGCAGGTTTTACCGATCTTATCATTGATATGAGGAAGAATAATCCTGTTGACCTTACCGTCATAAATCTTTCTCAACTTAAGGAAAAGGAATTCACCACTGTTCAGACAGGTGAAAATGAAATCCGCATCGGGGCGCTGACAACAACAGCCGCTATAATAAAAAACGCGTACCTGACAGAGCATTTTCCTGTCCTTACAGAGGCCGCAAGCGGACTGGCATCGGGGCAGATCAGGGAGGTGGCCACCATTGGCGGAAATGTCTGCCAGGCCTCCCCTTCGGGCGACCTGTCGTGCGCCATTGCTTCGCTGAAAGCGTGCTTTGAAATCATGGACATGAACGGGAACATCCGGACAGAAGCGCTCACGGATTTTTTCAAAGGGCCGGGGAAAACCAATCTATGCAAAAACGAGGTGCTCAGGAGCATTGTAATTCCTGTGAATAAAGGTAAAATAAACAAATCCGGCTTTATTAAAATAGGAAAAAGAGCCTCGATGGAATGCTCCGTTGTTTCGCTGGCATACCATATACTTGCAGGACCTGACGATACGATTGTTTCGGCGGGCATTGCCTGTGGCGCTGTGGCGCCGACAGTAGTTTTCTGCGACAAGGCCGCCGCGCTTCTGACAGGAAAAAAAATTAACAATATCCCATACGGGGTTATTGAACAATTCGCCGCCCTGGTTCAGCAAGCGGCCTCCCCTATTGACGATATCCGCGCAAGCGCATGGTACAGAAAAGAAGTATTATTTAATTCGGCAAAATCAATATTTTAATTGGGAGTCCCGGATTTTATGAGAGCGTGTTTGCCAAAATTTATTTTTTAAAGGAGGGTAAAGAGAGTATTAAAACCATATTTGACTGATAGTCATTACGCTATAATGGTTTGTTACCGGGTTGCGCATGGTTGTTTCCAAGTTGCGCACGTTTATTTCCTTTTTGCATAAGGTTATTTCCAAATTGCCCCTTCGACTTCGCTCAGGGTGACAGGTTATTTCCTTTTTGCATATTGCTGTTTCCAAATTGCGCAGAGCTATTCCCTTTTGGCATAAGGTAGATACCAAGTTGCCCCTTCGACTTCGCTCAGGGTGACAACTTATTACCTTTTTGACCCTTCGACTTTGCTCATAGTGACAGCTTATTTGAAGGTTGCTTAATCTTGTATCTTTTTTGATTTACGCGTGTGCTTTGTGAATTTCTTTATTGATATTTTTGAGATGAGCTTGTATTCGGGCGAAGCGGCTCCAAATACGCTTGCTACATAACTTTTTACTTGTAATACTATGTCGTGCGCTCCTGTAGCATCGGCATACAGGTATTTATCGCGTTGGATTCTGGCATTAGCCCAGGGAACAAAAGTAGAGTTTACAGTATCGTTGAGGATTACCAGGTTTGCCGCATGAGTGTTTAATGCTGTAATTTTTAAATCTGTTTCGTTGGGGTTGTATTTAGTGATTCCTGAGAGGAATGATATGAATTTTTTGAAATTTTCTATACGGTTGTCGAAACTCATTTGCGAGGCGGAATGGTCTAAGATTTCCTGAAGGGTGTCGGGAGATGTGGAGTTGTCGGTAGGCTGTGTGCCTGTGAGCGTTTTATGGGTGCTGTGAATGAATGCGTCTAATGCGTGTTTTGGAGTGATGCGAGTTCCCTGAATTTTTTTTTCGAGGCTGGCTCCGTCTGTGATTTCTTTTTTAGTGGCTCCGCAAGCTTTGAGGGCTTTGAATATGCGGGTTGTGTATTTACTGAGTTTGTTGAATAGTTCTTTACGGGCATTGGTTGCGTTTTTATAGGGTTTGAAAGTGTCGCGGACTGATGTGAGGGAATTATCGAGATTTGTACCGAGGGATTGCAATGCGGCAAGTTTGATTTCTACTGCGCTGGGATTATAGGTTGTGCTGAATGACTGAATTTCGACTAAAAGTTTTTTATAATTTGCTGCGTTCCTGGCGTGACCGGTTTCTGCTGTGCCTGACATAAGAATAAAGTTTAAATTTAATTTAATGTGGTAAAGATACAAAAAATCTAATCTACAAAGTTATTTTCAAAAATTATTTGTTGAAATTATAATCAAAATCCATATTTTATACCAAAAGAAATACCCAAAATATAATTATTTGAAAAAAGACAATTATACTTGGTATTCATTTCAAAATTCAAAAGAAAACTATTTTTAAATTTGTAGTCACTTCCTATGGATAAAAGTATAAAATTTAAACCTTGATCACAGCTTGTCGCTTTGTTGTATCTGTAATTACTGACATTTTTAATATCAAATATCTTACTAGTTGGTATATCGAAATATGTTATATCTGATTTTACAGAAGTATATTTAAGCAGTGTCCCAATAGACAAATAGGGTTGTATTCTAAAATTATCTTTTAAGAAATATACTTTTAGCCCTAATGGTACTTCAATAATATTTTGAATCCATTTTGCATATGTAAAATAATTACTGCCTTCACTAATAAACATGTAGTGACTTTTATTATTACCCTTAATCGCATAATATTCTATTCCGCCAAAAACGGCTAAGTAATTCTTTAAAAACCGGTATTCAAGGCTAACACCGGGGGAATAACAATATTTACTATCATCATCGTTATTATTAGTGTAATAATTCATGTTGCCTATATATACTATAGATTGCAATAAACCAACCGACATATTCAGTTTATTTTTTTTTGTTGAATCTGTTTGAGCAAATGAAATATGAAAATGAAGCAACAATGCCCAGATGAAAAAAAACGAAAAGATTTTCATGGTATATAATTTTTGTAAATTTATTCAAGAATTATTTTTTTCGATATTATCTTGCTTTCAGAATAAATTTTTACTATATAAATACCTTTTGAAAAGCTACTCATATCAATTTTTGAAATAAATTTACATTTTTGTGAAACTATTGTTTCCCCGTAAATATTACAAATATCAATAGAATAACTCTTATCAAAAGGGGAAATATCAGATTTAATAATAATATAATCCGATGTAGGATTTGGAAAAATAGAATACCCAAAACTTGTATTTAAATTAGCAGATTCTTTAATATCACTAACATGCCCTGAAGTATTGGCATTTGTAGTATACTCATTGGAATTCTCATGATGAGCAATTTTTAAATTATTAATTTCCGGGCAATCGGGACAGGGAATAATAGTCGCCGTAAAGTCGCTGCCTGCTTCTGCAGTAAAATTTTCTTTTAAAATAATTTCATTATAGGCTTGATATACTGCTGTTACTCCGCTTTGTATAACAACATCGCAACCATAGCCACCTGCAATAATAGTCCCACCTACAGGATTATTATTTGTATTTGTTGTACAAACATAGCGGACAATATTGCAATCCAAATACCAGTACGGATGTAAATTAAAAATAGCTCTGTGCTTAATCGTAAATTCAATTTCTGAAATTTTAAACCAACCTACATCTTCATACCAGCCCCAGTTAATATGAAATTTATCACCATCATAAGCATCTATTATAAAAGAATGACCGTTTAACCCCTTTAAAGCAAAGTATATTACAGGACGGTTATTATTTATTTCATCTTTTAGCATATTTTCCCACTGCAATAAATGATACTGCCTTCTTTTTAAATCCGCATCTGAAGAATACCCAAAATCGTCCACCAAAGCATCTCTCGCATTAACCGGCCACGCAAAAGACTCACAATCACCGAGTTCTCCTCCAATACAATATGTCATATCAGCATTTACACCACAATCATGAACAAGAGTAGCGATTGCATTTCGTTCAATTTCAAAATTAAGGTTATACGAATTTAATTCAGGTGGCATATTACACCAATCGTAATCCATATAAGTAGGATGAACAGGGTATTCCCAAAATTTCATTACTTGAGCCATTGCAATAGCAACGCAACCTGCGGCACAATGATTTTCACACTCACTACAAAAACCGTGGGTAGGGGTATAGTAATTATATGCAGGGCAGGCATAATAACTATCATTTGCATGATCTTGGCCCCAACGGGTTTTAATCAAACCATCATTAGAATTTACGCTTCTATTATAATCCAAATTCCTATTATATATTTCTTCCCATTGCTGAAGCGCTTCAATATTCGTTAAATTATAAGCACGGGCAGAATCAACCAGAAGGCCGTATTCCTCAAGAAATAATTTTAAGCCGGAATTAACTGTTGAACTATCAAAGGGATTGTTAAATGAATAACCGAGAATTGGCTCAACAGCATCATTAGCAGAAACAATAATATATCCATCATTCCCAGTATTAAAAATATAATAAACGGGATAATTATTATAGTAGCCAGTTATTATGTTTGTAAAACTTACTGGTGATTTTTCGGGTTTCAGATACTCAAAATAATTTTTTGCAACAACTTTTGAAATAACAGTATCTACAGGACTTGCCGATATATTAAAAGCGGATAAAATATGCAAACTTATCATTAAAGCAGCAATGTTTAATTTTGTTTTCATAAACTTAATGTTTTAAGTTAATAAATATATACCGGTGGAAATTTTACTTCAATAAGAGTACCATCTGTCTCGGCATATTGCATTGTAAATTCATGTTTCCGTAATGAATCTGGAGCCTGTTTAAAATATAAAGTAAAAGATTTAAACAATTGATATTTTTTTGTATTAAATATATATAAACCCTCATTTATCTCAAAATCACCATAATAGGGGCCACCACGGATATTTATCAATGAATCAAGATCTGACTTAACAGGATAAAATTGATTATATCTATTATTACTATAAATTTTTATATAATCAATCTGACCATCGAAAATTATTTTTGCATTTGTTGCATATACTTGATTAATCAATGTGATTTTGCAATTGGAAAATGCCCACTCTTCTTTAGTAACTTTTATTTGTGCTATAACACGTATAAAAAGGTTATTATATTTTATAGTATCATGTCCATTTAGCCTATTACCATTAGAATCTGTAAAATATATATTATCAAACCCTGTCACTTCCTCATATAAATATTTCTTTTTACATTCAGAAAAGAGAATACTCGCAATTACAGCAACTAAAAGGAATAATATTATTTTAATAAATTTTTTCATTGCAGAAAATTATTTATTACTCTTTTTAACAGATTCTAATTCCTTTTGTAATTGGATGATGTATAAAGTAAGTTCTTCTATTTTCTGTAAAAGAATACCGTCCATTTTTTGTAAGTCAGTTCCATTGTTTTCAATCTCTTTTGCAGAAGGTACACCGGGTAAATGCTTGTTCTTTATTATGAACTCTTCGATTTCCAGAATTGGCTGAAGTTTATAGCCTTTGTCAAAGACAAAATCACAGGTATAAGGATTTGAAGATTTTACTTTAACTTCCTTAGCCCATATATTGCCATTACAATAAAAATTACCACATTTAGTAATGCGTGCCAATTCAGCAGATGGTCCCTTGAAAACAAAATCTGCAGAATTAACAGCTTGTATGTTTTGAAAAACAAAATCATTATTATTTCTCTGACAATAAATTCTTCCCATATCGTTACCATCGTTATAAAAAGCAATTCCTGTTTTTACATTATCTGCCCCTAAACTATTATCAATTTTAATACCGTCAAAATCATTTTTAGAAGTTATAACCTCAAGTTTATTGCTCGGCGATTCTGTCCCGATTCCAACATTACCCCATATTGAAACAATATTATAATCGCTATAATACCCTGTGCCGGAAGACCAGTTGTGGTTAATGTGTAGCGTGTTGGCACCAGCACCCTGTATATTGAATACCGTAAGCGCTGCTTTGTTTTGAAAAAGTAATTTTCTATCGCCACCAGTACCGTCTATTATGTTGATGTTTCCTTTTACAGTCAGTTTGTGGTTGGGATCAAGTGTACCAATTCCAACATTTCCATTTTCTACAATAAGACCATAACCCCCATCAGTTGAATTAAAGTAACCGGCTATACCATTTGATGAAATCCCTTGAATCCCTTTACCACCAAAGGTGACACCCTCTACTCCAACTGTACCTCCCAAACCATGTATACCTTTGGTTTCTGAACCAAACCAAGCCTCTGCCCATAAAGCACAAACTTTCGAGCCTGGTTCACCAAAGAGCCCACCATCATATGCAAAGATATGCTGCCCATAAATATATTGACTTGGGGAATGATTGTTATTTGTAACCTCAATTTTACTCCCATAAACATCTTGAGGTAAATCATACATAATTTTAATATGTAATTTTGCTTCTGGAGTATTTGTTCCAATCCCCACATTCCCCCACTGCCTGAAAATATTAGCACCTGTTCCACTCTGCCACTTTTCTGTAAACAACAGGTCAGGGTCCTTCCATGTTCCTTTGCCTGTATTGTCGCAGGTTAATACACGGTTATTTTGTTGCGATCCATCCGTAATTTTTATAGTTCCGTTTACTTCGAGTTTTGCCCCCGGATTGCTTGTTCCTATTCCAACATTCCCGTTCTCATTTATAGAAAACATCGAGGTATTACCAGGTGTGCCTATGCTAAACCTGTTATAGTAACCCGGCGTATTATTTACGATTGGCTCTAAATCCCATGTGGAATTGCCTACATTGGTAACATCATGCTCAACCCTGATAGAGCCCATATACTCGGACGGAGGGTTTTCAACATTTTCAGGCACCGATGATTTAACGTGTAATTTTTTCTGCGGGTTGTTTGTGCCAATACCAACATTGCCTGTATTATTGGCATTGATGATTGTATTATTGTTGAAGTTTTGGCTTTGAATTAATAAATTCCCGCTTTCAGTATAGATGCTATTTTCTACACCGGTTTGTGAAGCGAAAGCATCAAGAATTAAAGTGCTGGTTCCGATTTTCAGTTTCTGGACGACCTGTATGCTGTCGAAAACAGGGTTCGGTATAGCAAGGTTGTTTGCAATAATAGTGTCTGCGGTAATTTTTCCGGTTGTTTTGATATTGCCGCTTGCACCCTCAATTAACACGCTACCTGTTTGTGTTTGAAACCAGTTTGCATGAAAACCTCTGTCGTTGTAAACATCTGTGCCCTGAAAGAATAATGAGGTATTGGTAGCGCTGATTATGCTGTTGGGGC
>JACRAL010000052.1 GCA_016213435.1 Bacteroidota bacterium | reverse complement strand
CCGAATGGCTAACTGTATTGCAATTGTTCCGTTTGTTACAGCAACGAGGTTTTCTACCTTCAGATAATCAATCAGTTCTCTTTCGAGTTGTTGAACCAGCGGACCGTTATGTGTCAATATCCCCCTTTCCCAAACACCTTCAAGTATGTGGGCATATTCATTTAAAGGAGGCAATGACGGCTGGGTAACATATATCGGTTTCTTAATCTGATTTATCATGATTTTTCCTTATCCGGTCAAGTAAATTCGCCTGTCTTAAAGTATCTTCCCAATGCAGGCTGTAATCTTTTTCAATTATTGACCTGTGAAACTCTTTCAGGATTTTAATGAAATGGTTGTCCGGTCTTATAACAAACTCCTGAGTATGGTCCTGTTTCTCCAATAAAATTTTAGGAGCAAAATCCGGCGGAGGAGTAAAGGCCCTGTCAGATGTAATTTTACCTTTACTGCCCCAGATTTCATAATTGCATTGATAGAAATTATCAAAGCTGAAACTGATATGGGCTATTTGCCCTTTGTTGTTCTTAAAGATCGCGCCGCCGTAAACATCAATCCCGAGTTGTCTGTCGTACTTCAGGAATGCGCCGCACAATGTAAGGGCCGGACCTATAAACAGTTGAACTGCTTTCACAACATATCCCCCTGCATCTAAAAGCGCGCCGCCTCCAAGCTCTTTGTTATAACGTATATCATCTTTACTGCGTGGAGGGAATCCAAAAGAACTTTTAAAGAAGTGAATTTCCCCGATCTCGCCATTATTGATAAGCTCTTTCACAAAGGTATGCTGTTGATGATATTGAAACATAAAATCTTCCATAACCAGTAAGTTGCGGTCTTTGGCTTCGTTGATTATTTTTTGGGCCGATATATAATCCGTGGTCAGAGACTTTTCTGCCAGCACGTGCTTGCCCTTTCTCATTGTTTCCATTATCCATTCATCGTGTAAACCCGTAGGCAGAGGGATATAAACTGCCTCAATGTCATTCCTGTTTATCAGATTTAAGTAACCGGTGACTGCTTCACAGGAAAACTTATCAGCAAAGGACGCTGCTTTT
>JACRAL010000051.1 GCA_016213435.1 Bacteroidota bacterium | reverse complement strand
CATCCAGCGTTCCGCCTGGCGGTCAGATCCCGGATTCATCAACCGGTGCAGCGCCGTTACAAATACAGCCCGTTCCACATTGAACCCAATCTATGCAATAGAAAGAGTTCTGGTATAATAAGGATGGTTTAACGCGTTAAAACTGACTATGTTATGTCGGAACGACTTACAGATTGGAGGGAAGAAAATGGTGCATGGAGAATTAGTCAAAAGGAGTGACAATATTGAATGGGAATATACAACGAAAGCAGTAACGAGTTGGGGCGGCATGAGGCTGATGAAAGAGCTGATAGATAAGACGGGAATATTAACGAGATTAAAAGAATTGTCCATTCCTTATCCCCATTCTAACAGAGGATGCAGCCCATTAGAAATCATAGAAAGTTTTTGGGTATGCGTATGGATAGGTGGAATAAGGTTTAGCCATACAGCGATAATAAGATTCGACAAAGTATTAAAAGAAATTTTTAGGTGGAAGAAAAGCCCATCCGTAAGCACCTATACAAGATTTTTTAATAAATTCAACAGAGAGATGGCGGATGGAGTATTTGCTGAATTGAATAAATGGTTTTTCGCTCAAGTGCCGATACGAAAATTCACATTAGATTTAGATTCAACCGTATGCACTCGTTATGGGGAACAAGAAGGCAGTGTCAAAGGGTACAATCCGCATAAAAAAGGCAGAAACGCGCATCATCCCATAATTGCATTCTTAGCAGATATACGGATGGTGGCAAATGCCTGGTTAAGGCCGGGTAATACTTCTTCTGCCAATAATGTGCGCGCATTTTTTGAAGAGACATTAAGAATTCTGGAAGCAAAAAGAATTGGCTTGATAAGGGCGGATAGCGGTTTTTTCGACGGTAAATTCTTAGGTTTGATAGAAAGCCTTGTGTTAAAATACGTGATAGCTGTGAAGATGAACGCATTGTTAAAAAACTTTGTATTAAACCACAACAGTTGGCTATCCATAGATGCTGGAATAGATATTGGAGAGTTTATGTACAAGGCAGGCTGTTGGAAGCAGGAACGCAGGATAATAGTAATCAGGCAATCAGTAATAAAAAGGCCGCGGTCTTTCGGTAAGATGCTTTTTAAGGAATTGCCGGAATATCGCAGTTATAAATATCAGTTATACATTACCAATCTGGATTTAGCCGGCGCGGAAGTCTGGAGGCTTTACAGGCAAAGAGCTGATTCTGAGAATAGGATAAAGGAACTTAAATATGAATTTGGAATGAACGGGTTTTGCTTGCATAAATTTTATGCTACAGAAGCAGCATTTAGAATGGTACTTGTTGCTTATAACCTCTTGAGTTTATTCAGGCAGGGGATATTAAAGCAGCAGGTTCAACAGACTTTATCGACTATAAGATTCAAATGCTTTGCATTAGGAGGATGGATTGCCAAAAGCGGCAGGAAAAAGGTATTAAAGCTTTCAGTAGCCATACAAAGAAGGGTTTGGTTGGATGGTTTGTTTGGTAAACTTGCAGATTTTAGCGCACCTTTTCCCATTAAAACCTGATTTCTAATGCAAAATCTGGGTTGAATGGGTGCAGGACGATTTCTACCGGTGGGATCCCGTGCCGCAGCAGGCGGATATCATGATCTCCACAGCAGCGTTGTTATATACTTTGGAGGCCTTG
>JACRAL010000050.1 GCA_016213435.1 Bacteroidota bacterium | reverse complement strand
TTACAACAAATAAATTACTTAATGAACTCAAATTAAAGAAGCTTACTTTTTACAGCGAGTTTCATTACCAAAATGCTCGGGCAGGAAAATCAAATATCCTGACAGACCAAGCTATTGTTGAGAGTTATTGCAACTATGAACCGAATCTTTTTCAGGATTTAAAACCAAACAAGTCAAGAGAAATTCGTTACCTGACACATTCGCTTCACGAATATAAGGGCAGGTTTTATCCACAGCTTGCAAAATCATTTATGAACTATGCAGGAATTAAAAAGGGGAACACGGTATTGGACCCTTTTTGCGGAAGCGGAACAACTTTAGTTGAAAGTTTTCTTTTCGGAGCTAATGCAGTTGGCATTGACATAAATCCGATTGCTTTTCTATTGGCTAAAGCCAAAGTGAAAAGTTTGCTGCTGAAATCAAAAGACCTTTTCGCAATTAAAAAAGCATTTGATAATCTCGAAGAAGAGTCCGGATGGAAAAGAGTTTCAATAGATAGTTACAACCAAACATTTAACACAGAATATTTGAAAAACTGGTTTCCTGAGAATAACCTGAAAAAAATTATTGCTATTCAGGAAATCATTTGCTCATTAAATAATAAAATCTACCAATTATTTACAAAGGTTATTCTCAGCAATTTGCTGAGAGATTATTCTTATCAAGACCCATCGCAGCTTAGAATCAGAAGAAGGCAAGATGCACCACCTGAAAATTTGATTGAAACATTCAAAAAAAATCTTACTGAACAAGTTGAAAATCTTGATAAGTTCCAATCGCTTAACAGATTTGAACTGGCATCAAACGTTCAGAACTATTTAGGCGACATCAGAATATTGATGAAAAGTGCAAACCTTAAGCCTAACTCCATAGATATTGTAATTACATCACCTCCTTATGCAACAGCATTGCCATATGTTGACACTGATAGGCTTTCACTATTTGCTTTTGGCTTCACAGATAAATCAAATTTTAGAAAACTTGAAGAAAGCTTAATCGGGAATAGAGAAATCACCAAATCAAAAAGAGAACAGTTAGATAAGGAACTTGAACGGAATTTTGAGTCATCTGTGCTTCCAACGGAGATAATTCAGCTTTTGAAAAGAATCTATTTGTTGAATAAAGATGCCAATGTTGGTTTCCGCAGAAAAAATACAGCAGCATTGCTATACAAGTATTTCCTTGATATGCACCAGGGAATAAATCAGGTTTCTCAAGTTTTAAAGAAAAATAAGTTTGCATTTTTCGTTGTAGGAAATAATCGAACAACAGCAGGAACTGAGAATATAAACATTCCAACGGATGATTTTGTTGGCTACATTGCGGAAAAAAATAACTTTAAATTCGTAGAAAAAATAAGTATGACCGTTCAGAAATCATATCTCATTCACTCTAAGAACTCAATCAATACTGAATCAATTATGGTATTGCAAAGAAAATAACCGTATGGAGATAACACTTTTAACACACGAAAACACAGCAGGTAGCGAAATCGCAAAAACTCTGAAGAGTGGAAAATATTCTGACTTCAAAGTTGCTGTTGCATATGCAAAGAATTCAGGCATCAGCAGGATTTACAACGAACTTGCTGACTTTTCTAACAATGGCGGTAAAACATCAATCATTGTAGGTATTGACCAAAATAATACTTCCTATCAGGCATTGGTCAATCTAAAAACATTTGCGAAAGACAATCTGTTTATTCATCACGACAAGAATTTTGATATAACCTTTCACCCGAAAGTTTACCTGTTTGGGAACAAGGAAATTGAAAAAATAATCGTTGGTTCATCAAATTTTACGGCAGGCGGTTTCTTCCTTAACTACGAAGCCAACATAGGCGTAACGCTCGATACTTCTAAGAATGCAAAAGATTTTCAAAAACAAGTAGCGGATTATTGGAACAGCTTATTAAATGATGAAAATACCAAAAAATGTGATTTGGCTTTTCTTGATAAACTGTTAGAATACGGCTCAGTAGTCGATGAAAGAAAACAGAAGCCATTCAAGGAAATAATAGAGAAGATTTCAGATTTGCCTTTCAAGACCAAGAAGCAAGCAAGAACATTACCACCAACCAGCACACAAGTAGTTACAACAGTTCCAGCCCTAAAAGAAAAGTTTGCTATGACACTTTCGGGCTTTGACGTAAGTGCTAAAAGCCAAGACCCTGTTATTCTTATTCCTATTCCAGCTTTAAAATCTATGCCACTTTTCTGGAGCTGGCCTATACTTTATACTGGCTCCGGTGCTGGTTATCCGCAGCTTTATGCAATAGCCAATATCCGAATTGATGGAAAAACACTAAAAGACCAACACATCCGCATTTACTATTACAAGAAGAAAACGGAGTTCAGGCTACAATGTGAACCCATCAAAAGAAACGGTAAGCGAGGAGATATAATCACAATTCACAGCAACCCGAATAAACCTCTGGAATTTGGTATTGAATTGCTCCGGCAAAATACAACGAAGTATAAAGCTATTTTCCCTTTGTTGGCAAATAAAGCAAGCACACAAAAGTTCTTTGCGTATTACTAAATGTTAGGGACTTATTTATGAATAACAAGGTATTTTTATCCTTGAGGTTGAAATGTGGGAGATGTTTGACTTTGGACATGTTGTAAGTCAAAAAGAACTGGAACAAGCTATTCAAAATTTTTCAAAAACCGCCGATGAATCCGCCCTCCGCCTTGCCCTCAAAATCATCCGGGCAGTTGTCAAATAGTTTCTCGAATTTTTTATACTCCGTTTTATGCCATTTTGAAAATTCAACTTTCAATTTGCTAATGTTAGTTTTGATATAATATTCCATAAATGGATAGCGTACCTGCCTGTCGGCAGACAGGTTCCCTGCAGCTTGCTGCGGGGTCAAGCGAGCGAATATAAAAAATAACTTCCTTACATCAAGATTCTCTGTAGTTTGCTACAGGGGAGATTTAATATTAAAGAAAGAAAACACCATGGCTATCGCATATATCGGCATCGGCTCCAATCTTGGCAACAGGGAAGAAAACTGCAAGAAAGCTATATCACTCCTTGAACAGAATGGCATAAAAGTTACAAAACGTTCATCTTTTTATGAGACAGAGCCATGGGGGGTCAAGGACCAACCAAAGTTTATAAATATGGCTGTAGAAGTGGAAACACATTTAAAGCCAGAAGAGTTATTAAAAACCATTAAGAAAATAGAAAAAGACCTTGGCCGTGGTGAGAGCATGCGCTGGGGACCGCGGGTTATAGACCTTGATATCCTTCTTTATAACAACTTAATCTTAAAAACCC
>JACRAL010000044.1 GCA_016213435.1 Bacteroidota bacterium | reverse complement strand
GCACTCACAAATAAAATTGCAATCAATCTGTTAAACCAAGAAATAGAATCCAAACTCTCAATGACCCATAAAAAACTAAGAGCCAACTACGATACTGCATACTTGAAAACACTATTAAATTATAATGCGTAAAACCTGACATGACATGGAATGTTTGTGCTACCATCCATTCTTGACTTATTCCGGATTTCCAAAGATTCTGTGAATAAATCTTTCCATTTCCTATCGCATTTATCCGTACATTACATAAGAAAAAATACAAAACATCAATTAAAATGAAAATAATAAGGTTTGAAAGAGACAAGTCTCAATTCATGGCTACTCTAAGAAAAAATGTGAACGATTATTTCAAAGAAAAAAATATATCTACAAAAGGAAACTGGCACATGGTTTTGAAATCAGTTGTAATGCTTTCCATCTATCTTATTCCTTTTACACTGATGCTTACCGTTGCGATGTACGGCTGGATGATTTTTCCGCTGGCAGTTATCATGGGAATCGGCATGGCTGGAACGGGAATGTCGGTGATGCACGATGCAGCACATGGCTCGTTCTCAAAAAAAGGATGGCTCAATCAATTACTCGGAAGTACAATTTTCTTACTCGGAACCACCGTGTTTAACTGGAAAGTGCAGCACAATATTTTTCATCACACGTTTACTAACATTGATGGAATGGACGAAGACATTGCTGGTCATGCCACACTTCGTTTTTCACACAATGCCCCATTGAGAAAGATGCATCGCTTTCAGCATATCTATGCATTTTTCTTATACAGCTTAATGACACTCTCTAAACTCGTGAAAGACTTTTTCCAACTGCACAATTACAATAAAACCGGAATTACCAGGCAGCAGAACGCAAAGCCGGCTTTGGAATACATAAAACTTATCGGATCAAAGATCATTTATTTTTTCATGGCTATCGGCTTGCCTCTTTTGTTCTCTGACTTTTCCTGGTGGCAGATACTGCTCGGCTTCCTTATTATGCACTGCACTGCAGGTATCATCATGAGCATCGTATTTCAGATGGCACATATTGTAGAAGGCGTTCAGCAGCCAATGCCTAATCAGAACGGGAACATTGAAAACGAATGGGCAATTCACCAGCTACAAACCACAGCAAATTTTTCAAGGAAAAATCGTTTCCTGAACTGGTGGGTTGGCGGACTCAACTTCCAGATCGAACACCACCTCTTTCCTAACATCTGCCATATCCACTACCGGAAAATTTCACATATCGTGGAAAGAACAGCGCTTGAATACGGACTTCCATATAACATGAAGCTTTCGTTTGTGCAAGCAATAGCATCTCATACACGCATGTTAAAATCGCTTGGCAGAAAAACCTTGTAATAGATTGCTCCAACCTTATTATTTAAAAGTCCCTTCAGGGATTTAATGGTAACAACTGTTTAGCTTTCCGCCCACCCTACATTTTTTCATAATAATAGTAAGTTGTTAGTGTAAAAAAATATTACTTTTGGCAACTAATCATCATTGCAATCCAACTAAAAAATCAAAAAGATGAAGAAATCTGTTTCCCTCTCTTTACAACTCTCCCTCTGCATCTTGCTGCTGCTTCCTTCTATAATTTTCTTTTCATCCTGCGGTGGAGGAAAAGAAGACGAAAACATGAGCAAGAAAATCGATAAAATGATTGACTCAAGCAATGTCGCGATCGGTGTGAGCGGAAAAGTATTTATTATCCCTTCTCCCCTGCAAACCGCTATGCTTATTAAAAAAAGTGGAGTTCCGTACAACAAAACAATTCTTAATGCTACCGACAAAGTAAATGCATATTCCACGAAATTTGAAAAATGTCTAAATCTGGGTATTTATGGTGCGGATCTCGGGTACACCACACTTTTTGACCAAACCCAAGATGCACTTCTTTATTTTAAGGTCACTAACACTATAGCTAGTTCTCTCGGTTTGTCCAGCGCCTTTGATACCAATCTTATCCAACGTTTTCAGAAAAATATCGGCACAAAAGACTCCATGCTCGTGCTGGTTTCTGCCGCTTTCCGCGCAAGCAACGATTTTCTTAAGAAGAATGATCGCAGCGAAGAAGCCGCACTTATCATCGCTGGCGGATGGGTTGAAACATTAAACTTTGCCATTACCGTAATGAAGACAAAGGGAAATGAAGAAATTAAGCGCAGAATTGCAGAGCAGAAAAACACGCTCAATAACCTCATCTCGCTTCTCTCTGCATATCAGGACAACGAAGAATATTCTGAACTTTTAAAACAACTTAGTGATTTGAAAACAGAGTACGATAAAGTGCAATACAAATATATTTACGAGCGCCCTATAACAGATGAAGTAACCAAAACCACTTCCATTACAAGCAAATCCGAGATCATCATTACTCCTGAAAACATCCAAGTGATTGGAGAAAAGATCGCAGTCCTACGCAAACTTATAACTACTTAAATAGATTAAAAATTAAAAATCCTGTTGCCATGAAAAAACTCTTTTTAATTGCTCTTTTTAATTTTACTTTTTTAATTTTTAATTGCAATGCACAGTGCGACACCATCGCATCTGTCTGCGCGAAACATATTGCTTCTCCTTTCATATCTGACGGACAGCAATACCGCGCCCTGCTTCTTTCTGATCAAACCGCAGAATTCCACACCACATTTTACGGAGGTGCTACCTATCGCATTGCTGCTGTCACAGGATTGAAAGACGGAAATCTTATTTTTTCTGTATACGATGAAGAACGCAATCTTCTCTATTCAAACCAAGATTTTAAAAACGCACCTTACTGGGATTTTAAGATCAACTCAACACTTGATGTGATCATCGAAGCAAATCTTGGCGGGACAACTACTTCCGGCTGTGCTGTCATGCTAATTGGATTTAAACAATAAATTAAAAGCCCCTGCCCTAAAGGGGGTAACACAAAAGTCCCTCTAGGGACTTAGGGTAACTACTCATGAGTGAACGGATATTAAAAGCGCTGATGCAGATGTTTGCCATCATCGCAAAGGTGGATGGCGTTTCAAATACAGGCAGGTTGATCGTTCAGTCTTTCCTGAAACAACAGCTGAACCAAGAAACGGTGGAGCAATACCTCCAGCTTTTTGATCAGTACCTCGAAGAATACCACAAAGTTTCCCAGCGTAAAGAAGGAGCTGCAAAAAGAACTTCCCTTGGTTCTGTTAAGATCCTTAAAATTTGCACTCAAATTAACAAGGAACTGGAACAGAAACAAAAAGTAGTTGTGCTTCTGCGTATTGTAGAATTTATTTATTCCAGCAACGACATTTCACAACAGGAACTTGAGTTTGTAACCACCGTTGCCGAAACATTTAATATCAGCGATGAGGAATTCAAGCGCGTGGTGGATTTCGTGCAATGCAAAGCAGATGTTCTTCAGGATTCGTCTTTCCTTTTAGTGATCGACAAGAAAGACTCAAAACCGAATTTTAATGTCAAGCATATTAAGTCCGTGCATCTTGAAGGACAAATAAGGGTCATGCATATTCCGAGCGTGAGTATGTATGTGATGAAATACTTCGGAGCAGATGCCTTGTATCTTAACGGACAGGTGATCAGTCAGGATAAATTATACATCCTCACCGAAGGATCTTCCATACGCAGTCCGCGCGTTCACCCTATTTATTACAGCGACATTATCAGCCAGTTCCTTGCCGACACGTCAAAATCAAAAACTTCTTTTGTAGCGGAAATAGAAGAATATTTGTTTCCAACTGGAAAAGTCGGCTTGCGCAACGTAAACATTTACGAAGAGTCCGGAAAACTTATCGGCATTATGGGAGGAAGCGGTGCGGGAAAATCCACGCTGCTCAACGTACTGAACGGAAACGAAACTCCCAGCAAAGGTTCTGTTCTCATAAATGGAATAAACATTCATACAGAAAGAGACCGTGCGGAAGGAATTATCGGAATGATCCCGCAGGATGACTTACTGATAGAAGAACTCACCGTATTTCAAAACCTTTTCTATAACGCGAAACTTTGCTTTGCAAATCTTACCGACTTTGAAATCACCGAACGCGTAAACTCAGTTCTTTCTGACCTTGGCTTATTTGAAGCAAGAGGATTGAAAGTGGGCAGTCCGCTGGAAAAAACAATTTCAGGAGGACAACGCAAACGCTTGAATATCGCTCTTGAGTTGATCCGCGAACCATCCGTGCTTTTTGTGGATGAACCGACTTCAGGACTTTCTTCGCGCGATTCTGAAAACATCATGGACTTGATGAAAGAACTGGCACGCAAAGGAAAGCTGTTGTTCGTGGTAATTCACCAGCCATCGTCTGACATTTACAAGATGTTCGACAAGATGATCATTCTTGACGTGGGCGGATATCCTATTTATTATGGCAACCCTATTGATGCAATCATTTACTTCAAGCGCCTTATCAACCACGTGAAGAGCGATGAAAGCGAATGTGCCGAATGCGGAAACGTAAATCCGGAACAGATATTTAATATCATTGAATCAAAAGTGCTGGATGAATACGGAAATCTTACGCGCAATAGAAAAATATCTCCCCCTGAATGGAACAAGCATTATGTAGAGCAGATTGAAAAAGAGCTTGAAAAACCAACAGAGCAGAATAACTCTGTAATGAGCACGCTCAGCATTCCTAATAAACTGAAGCAGTTCAAAGTTTTTGTAACAAGAGATGTGCTTTCAAAACTGGCAAACAAACAATACCTTGCCATTAATTTTCTCGAAGCTCCCCTGCTCGGATTTATCCTTGCATTCATGGTGCGCTTTTACAACACGGATATTTCGAACAAGATTGGCTACATCTATAGGGATAATGAGAACATGACGGCTTACCTCTTCATGTCAGTGGTAGTGTCCTTGTTCATTGGAATGATGGTGAGTGCAGAAGAAATAATCAAAGACAGGAAGATCCTGAAACGCGAAAAATTTCTCAACCTCAGCCGCGTCAGCTATTTATTTTCAAAAGTTGCTATTCTTTTTATTCTTTCTGCCCTCCAGATGATCATGTTCATTGGCGTAGGGAATTCAATTCTCTGCATCAAAGGAATGTATTTTGATTATTGGTTTGTACTTTTCACCACCGCCTGTTGTGCAAACATTCTCGGACTGAATATCTCGGCAAGTTTTAATTCTGCCATCACGGTATATATTCTGATACCTATTCTTCTCATCCCTCAATTACTTTTGAGCGGTGTAATTGTCCATTTTGATAAACTGAACCCCATCCTTACCACTCAGAAAAATGTTCCAATGTCTGGCGAAGTGATGACTTCACGGTGGGCATTTGAAGCGTTGGCTGTGAACCAATACAAGAATAATAAATTTGAAAAACAATTTTATACTTTCGACAAGAAAAAATCTGTTGCTTCCTTTAAAAAAGATTACCTAATCGCCAAACTAAAAGGAAAAATTGATAAGTCAATCACTAATTATAAAGATCCTGCGTTTAAAGATGAAGTAATGAGCGACCTTACCCTGTGCAGAGAGGAGATCAAAAAAGAAATGAAAGTCACTAAGAGGATACCATGCCCTGTTATTGATCAACTTGAACTGGGAAAGTTCAATGAAGAAGTAGCAGCCAAAATGCAGGAATACCTCAACAACATCCAGCAATATTATATCAAGACCTATAACATAGCAGGAGATGAAGAGGATAAACTCATAGGAAAAATAAATAAAGAAAAGGGCGCTGATAAATTCATGCAGATGAAAAATGAATATGAGAACGAAAGCCTCATTGACCTGGTTACCAACCGCAACAGCATGGAAGATAAAATTCTTGAAAATGATGGAGAACTGATACAGCGTTCTGACCCTATATTCCTTGATCCGCCTGCCGACAAATTTTTGCGTGCACAATTTTATGCGCCAAGGAAGGCGATTTTCGGAACCTACTTTGACACCTATTGGGTGAACATGTCAGTTATTTGGGTGATGACCATTCTACTTTTTATCACGCTGTACTTTGATGCGCTGAAAAAATTAATTGACGGAGCCGAAAATCTTTTCTCATACTTTGGAGGAAAGAAAAAAGAATAGAATTTTATTCCAAACGCAAAAAGGTTCGGTCCAGATGAAACAGGGTTCCCGAACCTTTTTAACCGAGATTATGCATTAGGGTTTTATATATTATCGTAACAAACTGAAAACCAAATTGCTAAACTCATAAATTCTTAATGTTATGCATTAGGAATTATGTTTTGAGAATCAGACAGTTATGTTTCTAATGCACAATCTCGGT
>JACRAL010000043.1 GCA_016213435.1 Bacteroidota bacterium | reverse complement strand
GGTACTTTATAGGACAAACCAAATGATACAACAATAAATTTTTATTGTGTCGCTTATATATATGCTCACTCACACAACAAAGATACTAAACACTAACAGCCACCCCGCAGCAGAGCTGCGAGGAATTCATTCGATTAAAATATTATCTGTCACTTTATATTTTTCGCAGATATTTTTTAATGCTCTTACATATTGGCTTTGATACAAATCAACATCCGCAACTTTATCGTCTAATTGAATATCAAATGAAAAATATAAATTCTGAACTTCCGGCAATCTACTGAACACATCATCCAAGGAACAAATAAAAATATCATTTTTCACCGCAGCATATTTGCAACCTTTCAACTCATCCCAAGTAAATTCATTTATTCTTCCGCTGCAAGTTGAGTGGTCATCTAGTGTAGCATCATGATACAATACCAAAATAGAATCTTTGGTCAGATGAGTATCTATTTCGCATCCATCTGCGCCAATTCCTATTGCCGGAGCAATTGATTCATAGGTATCTCCGGGCATCTTATAATATACTCCCATCCCTCTGTGTCCGAGTATCATTACCTTACTGTCGAAATATGTATCATCCGAAAGCTTTTCCTTTTTGCACTGCAAATGCACAAGCAAAAGACAAACAACAAAATAATACAAACTGATTTTATTTCTTCTAGAATGCATAGCCGATTTTTATATTAGATATCCACCAGAAATTATAATTAGGACTTGTCCATTGTGCATCCAAAGACCTTATCGAGTTCCGCCCGCTTTCGGAAATATAATTGTACAGCTTGGCGAACATACTTGTTTTCAACTCATAGAATAAATGCTTTCCGAAAGAGTTTTTAAATCCCAACCCTATCCCTGCTCCAAATTTCATTTGGCTGTACCTGTTTCCCTCCGTGACGGATGTTAACGTGTTTAAAGAAGATAAAATTTTATGATAATATCCAAAATCCAATACTGCACTCGAAAAGAATCTCCTGTTCTGATTTCTTCTGAAAGTATAGAAGTAATAATTATAACCCGGGAGAAGATGAAATCCAGTTACTGAAACTCTTTGCTGAATGGAATACATTCCCTGATTTTGACTAAAGAAACCATAATACTTTATGAAATCATACCTATCGTAAAGTCCGGCATCCAGATAACATGTAGAGGATGAGTTTTTCGAAATATATTTTTCATACTCCAGTCCTATTCTTATTTGAAAACGGCTGTCAAATGCAACATCATAAAGTGGAATAAAATCAAGTTTGACAGCATTACTATAAAGTAAAGTATCCTCCTTTTCCCGTGACATTGCGGGAAAAGAAAAAAGAAAAAATATTATTGACAGGAAAATAAATCTCATCCATGCATGCTTGTGATTCATTATGCTGCAAAAGATAGTTAGTCAAGAAAGTTCGACCTCTCTCATTGATTTTCAATTCGCCTTTGCCTTCGTTCTAAGGGAATTCAGATATGTCCAAATAGCCAGTTTGTCTTGCGCATTCAGAAAATCAAAGGATGGCATATAGCAGGGACCTGTTTTCAGTATGAGGTAAAATTGTTCTTGAGACGGCTGCTTAACTTCACCTACAAGCGCAGAAGGAACTATTAAGGGACATAATATTTTGGCGCTTGCCGGCACAGAATCGTGAATGGTAAGATGATGACAACTCAGGCAATTGCTCCTTACCATGTTTTTCCCTAATTCAACCAGCGAACTGCTGCTAACAGTGGTTGTCTGATCGGTTTCATTGAGAAGATAAGAAGCGATGGTGTAAGCTTCGTTATCAGGAAGATTGGCAAAGGAATGCATCAGCACTTTTCCGTTCTTGATCTTACCGTATACCTGTTCTTTATTCATACTATCTTTAATATTTACCAGAGATGGAAACTTAGGAGGAGTGCCTGCTCTGTCTACCCTATGGCAGCCCGCGCAATTCTCCCGATAAAGTTCCTGCCCCGTTATTACGGTATCTTTCAAAGCAGTTTCATCACCCGATGTTTTGTTGCTGCCAAAATTCCCGCAGCTAGCAGCCACAATAACAAAAACTGTTACTACCGATAGTGTAATAATTCCATGTTTTATTTTCATACTCGTGTTTTTAATTTTTCTTTTTTAATATGCTAGTAAAACAAATCGTTTGCGAAGATAAAAGAAATAGGGGAAGTGTAAATCAGATTTTACTGCTTGTGGTCTGCACATCGGGGCAGATGCAACGTCATCTTTACAACTACATGTGCGTCTTTACCTTTGCATTTTCTTAGCTCGCGTTCAGCTTTGGCGGGATGCGTAATTGTTTGCCTGCCTGCCGTAGGCAGGTCGTCTCAGACGACTTTCCATACTTTTATTATTGAGCCTCTTTCGCCAGCCACTTTATCAAGTTACTCCAGAACACAGGATAACCTTTCCATTCTAGAAAATCTTTTGGTCCCCAGTGCGGAGCACAATCTGAAGTAAAAGCCGCGGTTCGTCCTTTGCCGATTTCTAAAATGCTTAATAAAGGATCTCCGTTTTTAAATTGCAGCAATGTTTTGGCTTTAGCTTTTGGAATAACACGACTGTAACCCAAAAAGAAGCGCCATTGAGACGAAACATTTTTAAAGATGGGATGTTTAGCGGCTTTTAAAATGGGTGTGACGCCTTCGGGTTTTTCTTCACGATCATCGTAGGTTAAACAATTTACGGGCAACACCGTTTCGAGCGGGGAGTGATAATATTTTGCCCGTGCATCAATCCCTGAAAACAACATCCATCCGCCAACCATCACCAAGCCGCCTCCCTGCAGAACAAAATTCTTTAATAGTTCCAAACGATTAGGTCGCCTTTCGCATTTATACTGAAAACGGGATAAATTAGTACAACGGGTAATTCACAATAGGTTGTTAAAACAAACAAGAAAAACACATTCAAACAAAAAAAAGAAGCACATCAATTTGGGTTAGACTAATAATCCAAAGATATGCTTCAAATAAATCTCAGCGAAACTGAAATTCAACGGCTAAATTATGAAAGATATTATTATCCATGTCCAACAGTTCAAAAAAGAATACATGCTGTTTATATGAAAGCCACTGCCGAATTATCCAATAGCATGATAGGTTAATTATGTGGCATACATCGGCACATAGTGAGCAATTGGATAAAGGTATATGAAGAAGAAGGATTGGATGCGCTGTGTCAATTTAATTATGGCACCAATAAAAGCGAGTTGGAAAATCACTCAGTGAGCCTAATAAAATCCTTCATGGAACCTCCCACCATGAGTGCATGTGAAGCAAGATCACGTATTGAAGAACTTACAGGCGTGAACCGTAGCCCTTCACAAGTACGCGCCTTTATGAAACGACACAAGATGCGGTATATAAAAACAGGACACATACCGGCAAAAGCAGATGCCGAAAAACAACAAGCATGGGTGAAAACAACATTAGAACCGGCTATTAAAGAAGCAAAAGAAGAAAAATGTCATTTGTTATTTATCGATGCGGCTCATTTTATATTAGAACCTTTTATTTGCGCCTTGTGGTGCGTAACCCCCTTGTTTATCAGAGCATCTGCCGGACGCAATAGAATTAATGTATTGGGAGTTGTCAATGCTATCACAAAAGAAGTGATCACCTTCAACAATACCACCTATATCAATGCCCAAACCATTGTTGCTTTTTAACACAACTCAAAAAACATTATGGAAATTTACCTTTGAAAATTGTTTTAGACAATGCGCGTTACCAACATTGCAAATTCGTTGAAGCAGCAGCAAAAGAATTAAACATCACGCTTTTGTTTTTGCCCTCTTATTCCCCGAACTTGAACATTATTGAACGCTTATGGAAGTTCACCAAGAAAAAAATTCTGTATGCAAAATATTATGAAACACCAGCTAAGTTCCATCAGGCAATAACTGGATTCTTGAACACTATTAACTCAAAACACAATCTTGATTTTAAAAATCTCTTGACCTTGAAGTTTCAATTTTTTCAAAACCAAAATGTACTAATTCATCCCGTTTAATGTATACATTTAATATTCATGTAATATTAGCTTCGTATCTTCAGACCAAAAGTTTCGACTGCAAGTCGAAACTGAACACTCGCTGCGCAGAAGCCTCCGCTCACTCATGATTTGCTTTTGAATTTCTCTATGTATTTTTTCGTGTATTCCGAAAGCACCAACCTGCCGCTCATCTCAGCCCGCTCCACGAGAAGCGTATCCCAGTTCTCCGTTCCTTCCCACATCACTTTTTTCAGCTGAGCCATAGCTTCCGAACTGCTTTGAGAAAGTTTTATTGCAAGTTCACTCACCGCTTTATCAAGATCCTCTACTGAAGGAAGAATATCTGCATACAAACCTTTCTCTCGTGCCCAGTCCGCGCTTTTCCATTCACCGGGATTTATTGTAAGTGCCGTAAAAGCAGAAGCGCCTACTTTTCTTTCCACCGCAGGCCCCACCACAAAAGGACCGATCCCCAAAGCCAGTTCGCTCAAGCGCACGGAAGCATCTTTCACCGCCAAGGTATAATCAGCCGCGGCTGCCAGCCCTACTCCACCGCCCACTGCTTTCCCCTGCACGCGCGCAATCACAAACTTAGGCGCCTTGCGGATCTCATTGATGACAAAAGAAAATCCGGAGAAGAATTTTTTTCCTTCTTCAAAGTTTTTGATGGAGATGAGTTCATCAAACGAGGCGCCTGCACAGAAAGTCAAGCCCATCCTAAATCCTTCCCTTCGGGAAGGATTTGCAGTACTTGCTCCCTCCCTAACGGGGAGGGACGGGGTGGGGCTTTCACTTCTCAGTATAATCACTTTCGCCTCCGGATTATTTCCCGCTGAAGTAATTTCATTAGCAAGTTTTCTCAATATCTCTCCCGGCAAGGAATTGCTTTGCGGGTGAAAGAATGAAATCATGGCAATTCCGTTTTCTGTTTTGGATTCTACTTTCCCGTTTTGCATTTTAATATATTTTACCGCAGAGAGCGCGGAGGTTATACGCTGAGAACCGCAGAGATAATATTTATTTACCACTCTGCGAATTCCTTCTGTTAATTTCAAGACATTAAAATTAATCAATACGCCAACTTTGCAGTTAGCCAATTTAAGATAAGTTAAAATTTACGCAAGATGAATATCATTCAAAGCATCTATAGATTTTACTTCCACAATTACTTTATTATTTATAGATATATCCGCCCGATAACCGCATTCTAATTTTACTTCTTCATAAATTAAGGGGAGCGGTCTTTGTCTTGTAATCTCTAAAGGAGTTCTACACAATTCGTAATATAAACACTTTTCATATGCCGACTCCAATAATCCCGGACCAAGAGCTTTGTGAACCTTAATCGCACAACCAATTATTATTTCCGTTATTTCGTTTTCTGTCATTTTATTTCTCTGAGGCGCTCTGCGCGTTTTTTCTCAATGCCCTCTGCGGTTAATGGCTATTGAAATATTTACAAATAGAATTCTAACCTTTCATTAATTTTGATTCTTCTTTTCTACCATTGTCAAAATTGTAGCAATGCCAACCGTATCGCTCACCGAAACATCTACCTCATACTTTTTACGAATCTCTTCGGAGCTTGCGTCATAAATATCCACTACCCATTTTACAATCCCTACTTTCACTTCTTCTCCGTTTGTAGCTACAAGTGGCTTATCATTCTCAATCTTTTCTTTGCAGGTAAAACGCACTCCAATGGTCATTCCGGGATAAATAGGTTTTGTAAAACGACAATCATCCAAACCGTAATTCAAAAGCACCGGTCCTTTTGGCGGATCAACGAATAATCCGGCAGCACGAGAGAGAATAAAATATCCATGAGCAACCGTGCGCTTAAAAATTGTTCCTTCGAGAGAATCAGGTTCCATGTGCGCGTAAAATTTATCTCCACTGAGTTCTGAAAAATTTATAATATCATCTTCGACAACGGTGTGCGTTTTAGTGATCAAGGTTTCTCCAATCTGTAGTTCTTCGAAAAATCTTCTAAAAGGATGAACCCCTGTGTCAATATATTTTGAACCCATCTGATATTGATTGGTAATATTCGTAATCGTAGTTGGCGAACCTTGAATGGCGGTACGCTGCAAATAATGAAACACTCCACGTTTGCCACCCATCTCTTCACCTCCTCCTGCACGACCCGGACCACCATGCACTAACATCGGCAGAGGAGAGCCATGGCCGGTACTTTCTTTCGCGCAATCAGAATTTAGAATTAAAATTCTTCCATGCATGCTTGCTGCACCCAAAACATATTGCTTCGCAATTTTATCATCTGCAGTAATGATAGAACTCACGAGAGAACCTTTTCCCATTTTCGCCAGTTGAATTGCGTCCTCAATATTTTTATACGGCATGATCGTAGAAACAGGACCAAACGCTTCAATGTTATGGCAATCGGTATTCTTGAACGGATTTTCATTCAGAAAAATTATCGGAGGCATGAATGCACCTTTGTGCTTGTCCGCTCCTTTCACGTCAAATTTTTCGAAATCGCCAATGATTATTTTCTGCGTTTTGGAAAGCTGCTCTACTTTCTCTTTCACCTCTTTCAATTGTGATTGTCCGGCAAGTGATCCCATGCGAACTCCTTCCACATTCGGATCTCCAATTATATTTAACGCTAACCTTTTTCCGAGTGCAGTGCGGACTTCATCAATTCTGTTTTCAGGAACAATGATCCTGCGAACGGCTGTACATTTTTGTCCGGCTTTGGTGGTAATCTCTCTTACCACTTCCTTAATAAAAATATCAAACTCAGGTGTATCGGGAGTAACATCTGTTCCAAGCACGCAGCAATTCAAAGAATCTGCTTCCATATTGAACGGAACTGCTTCTTCCAATAAACGAGGATGCGCCTTCAGCATTTTTCCCGTTGATGCAGAACCGGTAAATGTTACCACATCCTGATTGATCACATGATCTAAAATACCATTCGCACTTCCGCAAATAAGCTGCAATGCTCCTTCGGGTAAAATTCCGGAAGCAATAATTTCGCGTACAACTGCTTCTGTAAGAAAAGAAGTAATCGTTGCAGGTTTTACGATGGCAGGAACTCCGGCAAACCAATTCACCGCCACTTTCTCCAACATTCCCCATATAGGGAAATTAAAAGCATTGATATGAATGGCAACTCCTTCTTTCGGCACACAAATATGATGACCGATGAAAGTATTCTGCTTTGAAAGTTTCGCAACATCTCCTTCCAAACAAAAACTTTCATTCGGAAATTGTCTGCGAAGCGAAGCATAAGAAAATAAATTCCCGATTCCTCCCTCAATATCAACCCAGCTGTCTGCTTTTGTTGCGCCTGTTGCCCATGAGATTTTATAGAAAATATCTTTCTTTTGTTGCAAGTGAACGGCAAGCTCTTTCAAGATTCTACCACGTTCATAAAAGGTCATCTTGCGGAGTTTGGGTCCGCCAACAGTGCGGGCATAATCGCACATCTTTGCAAAATCCAATCCTTTGCTGGATGCTGATGCAAAAGGATCTCCGGTAATCGCGTTATAAAGAGTTTTCCCTTCGCCTTCTCCTATAATCCATTTCCCGAGAGCGAAGTTTTCTAGTTTGCGTAAGGAAGTTCCTGCAGCTGTAGTCATGGGGATAAAATTATGCTACTAAAAATAGCAAAAATAGAAGTATAGAATTCGAATAATATTTACTTACTTAGCAAAGTAAATTATTAAACCAAATTGATTAAAAAAAAATAAAGAATATTTTTTTGAGATTCGTAAGTACACACTAAACAGCAGACAATATACAAGAAGCAAAAAATTTCCTACTGCATATTGTTTACCCTCATCAATATGAACTCCTTTTTAAAATACAATCTACTTTCCATCCTCTGGACAATCTTAATATTAGTGTTATGCCTGATGCCGGGAAAAGATCTGCCAAGCGTTTCAATCTGGGAGTTCGACAAGCTCGCGCACTTTGGGATTTATCTTATTCTTGCATTGCTGATGTATTACGGATGGAAAAAACAAAACTTCTTCTTATCGCTCCGTCAAAACACGCTCATTAAAATTCTCATCCTCACTTCCGCATATGGATTTGCAGTGGAAATAATGCAGGAACTTTTCACTGCCGACAGACACTTTGAACTATTGGATGCATTGGCAAATTCAACCGGGGCAATTGCCGGAAGCTTTGCCGGAATATCCTTAAAACAAACACTGTCGTTATAAACTAAATACATAATCCCATGGCAAAAACAATTCTTCAAACGGTTGTTTTCAAAAACACTACACCCGAAACACTCTATGATATTTACATGGATGCAAAAAAACATTCCAAAGCAACAAGAGGCAAAGCAAATATATCTTCAAAGATCGGCAGCTGGTATTCCGCATGGGATGGATACATTTCCGGAAAAACTTTTCAATTAATGAAAGGGAAAATGATCTTGCAGTCATGGCGCTCATCTGATTTCAACTCCAACGATCTTGATTCCACCCTCATCCTTCAGTTTGAGAAAAAAGGAAGTGCTGCCTTGCTGCACATGGTTCATGCAAATGTTCCCAACCATCAATATGCCGGGGTAAAAACAGGATGGAATGACTTTTACTGGAAACCCTGGAAAAAATATCTTGCAGAAAAGTAACCATATCGCTATCAGGTTTTACGCATTAAATTAACAGTCTATAGTTCATTGAAATATGCAGGATGTGTTTGTGTGTGGTTAATAGTTTTGTTGATTGGCAGAAAAATGCAAATCAACAACTACTTTAAAAGCATTGAAGATCCACGTATTG
>JACRAL010000047.1 GCA_016213435.1 Bacteroidota bacterium | reverse complement strand
TGCACTCACAAATAAAATTGCAATCAATCTGTTAAACCAAGAAATAGAATCCAAACTCTCAATGACCCATAAAAAACTAAGAGCCAACTACGATACTGCATACTTGAAAACACTATTAAATTATAATGCGTAAAACCTGAGATTTTTCCTGATTGTATTAAATATTTTTTATACCTTTGTTTTAGCAATTATAAACTAAAGAACTGCGCATAGAAAATAACTTTACCCTCCTTTTTTAGTATTTAGTTTAAGTTTTTTTAACATTTTAATCTTTATCGCATAGTAAACCTTTACTTGTTCGTTTAGCAATTTTACGTACTAATCCTTGTTTGCAATGCCTTGATTGTCGGGCTTTGTAAAGAAGATAAAACAAGTTTACTATGCAAACTCAATTTCATCTCAGAAAAGAGGCAAAGATCCTCACTGCAGCCCTCAACCTAAAAACTCTTAGTGACCGTGAACTTGTAGATCGCTATGTAGATGGCGATGAGTCATGCCTTGAGGTATTGATCGAAAGGCATAAGGGGCTCATTTTCGGCTTTATTGTCAAGCGGGTGCGCGACCAGATGCTGGCGGAAGATATTTTTCAGGAAACATTTTTTAAAGTGATACGATCGCTTAAAAGCAAGCTTTATAATGAAGAAGATAAATTCCTTCAATGGGTGATGCGTATTTCACGTAACATGATCATTGATCACTATAGAAGATCGGGCAGGGTTCGCATGGTGAGTACTGTAAGAAACAAGGATGGAGAGCAAACCGATATTTTTAACGTGATAGATGTGAGTGAGAACGTTCATTCAACACATGTGGAAAAGAGACAGGCGCATCGCCACATCCGAAAACTCATTAAAAAGCTTCCGATAGAGCAACGACAGGTATTAGTAATGCGAGAGTACTTGGATATGAGCTTCAATGAAATTTGCAAAATGTATAAGATGAATCTGAATACTGCTTTGGGCAGAATGCGTTACGCCATAAACAATCTGAAAAAAATGGCTAAAGAGGAGAGTCTTAGTTATTAATCTTCCTGTTGAAATAATCGGGTAAAATATTTAAGCTGCATGCAATATCCATATAAATGCTTCGTTGTTGGGCTATGTTTATGAAAGTAAAAATGAAATACTTAACCAACATCCTAATTGCATGGCAAAAAACTCTACTCACATTTCTTGTGCTTCCTTCTTTCCTTTTAATGAGAAATACCTGAAGGGAAAAACCGAATCCTGCGATATGCCGGGTGAAGCAGTAATTCAAAACATCTTACGCTTTTCAAAAGCGCTTAGGGTGAAAAAATCCCGAGGTGTGGGACTTGTTGAGTTTGTGCTGAATTGATCCGCAGTGTTTCCTTCTTATTTAAAGACGCAATAGTGGTAAAAGGAAAATAAGGTTTGTGGTGTCTTATACCTTTATACCTTTGCGCCCATGTCTTTAAAAAAGCCACTGATTCTTGTTACGAATGACGATGGGATATTCTCTCCCGGAATTTCAGCCCTTGTTGATGCCATGAAAGAAATAGGGGAGGTGGTTGTTATCGCTCCCGATAGTCCGCAGTCGGGTGTTGGTCATGCAATCACGATCAACTCAACGCTGAGAATTAATAAAACTAAATTTCATGATGTGAAGGTTGAACACAGTATTTCCGGAACTCCGGTAGATTGTGTAAAAATGGCTGTGAATCAGATACTTCACAGAAAACCTGATCTTTGTGTCTCGGGTGTAAATCACGGCTCCAATATTTCTATAAATGTAATTTATTCTGGCACAATGTCTGCCGCGATTGAAGGTGCGATTGAGGGAATTCCTTCCATTGGCTTTTCTTTGCTGAATGATTCTATTGATGCGGATTTCACCGCTTCCAAACACATTGCTAAAACCATTGCGAAACAGGTTCTCGCTCATGGATTGCCGAAAGATATTTGTCTCAATGTAAATATCCCGCGGCTTCATCTCTCGGAAATAAAAGGAATAAAAGTATGCCGGCAAGCACGGGCAACATGGGTTGAGAAGTTTGACGAACGAAAAGATCCCGGAGGTAACCCGTATTACTGGCTCACCGGAAAGTTTGTGAACTACGATGAAGGAAAGGCCGATACAGATGTATGGGCGGTAAAAAATAATTTTGTTTCTGTTGTACCCGTGCAGTTTGATATGACTGGATATTCCGCTTTGCCGGCTTTGGAAAAGTGGAAGATGAATGATGCTTTCTCTATGAATAACGCATTGAAAAGAAAAAAACGAAAATGAATTACACGTTCAAGAAAAAATTCGACTCGATGACAATCGGTGCAGTTACGGGATTAATTTCTCCGCTTATTTCTCTTTTTACTTTTTACCTTGTAAAATATTCTCACATCACTTTCAGTCAGTTCTTCAATACCATTCTTCTTGGCTATAATATTCTCGCCCCGGTCATCAGTTTGTGTGTTATCATCAATCTGCTCGTGTTCTTTATTTTTCTGTGGACAAACCGAAATTACAGCGCTCGCGGAGTTTTACTCGCAACCTTTGTTTATGCTGGATATGTGATGTATCAAAAATACATGCAATAATTTTTCTTATACTCACTCAATTATTTCTACAAGACACGTTGAAAAATATCTTAAATTCGCAACACATAAATTTATATTAAAAAAACAATCTATGAAACCTAAAAACATTTTCAACCTTGTTTGTTGCCTGCTTCCACTTGGCTTAATGGCACAAGAAGCAAGTAAAGAAGTAAAGAGTGAACCCAAAGCAGTTTCCCCAGAACTTCCAACATGGAGAATTCCTAACATGGGCGAGGCAGCAGAATTCTATTTCTCTCCCGATAGTAAAAGTTTGATTGGTAATGCCAAAATGGGAAAGGATACCATTCATCAGGTTTACACTGTGAATATTGACGGAACGAATATTCGTGAAATCAACAGTGTTGGAGCAGATGCTTGTTCGTATTATTTTCCCGATGGAAAAAGACTTGTTTTCACTTCTACCAAAGATCATTTGGATATGCACTTAGGAAATTATTCTGATGCGAATGATTATCCTCAAGGGGCAGAATTATACACCTGTGATTTAGATGGCAGCAATGTAAAACGACTCACAAATAATAAATACTACGATGCAGAAGTAGGTGTTTCTCCTGATGGGAAATGGATACTTTTCACTCGTCAGATTGATGGGAAATTAGATTTATGGAAGATGAAATCCGATGGAACCGGAGAAACTCAAATTACGCATACTCCTGAATGGCAGGAAGGCGGATCTTTTTATATGTATGACAGCAAGACCATTCTTTTCAGAGCATGGAAAAGAAGTTCTCAGGGAAAAAAAGGTATGCCCATGACTATCTTTACAATCAAAGACGATGGAACCGATTTAAAACAAATTACAACAGATACAGTAGCAACCCATTGGGCTCCTCATCCTTGCCCTGATGGAAGACACTTTGTATATGTAAAAGTGTTGCAGCCGCGTAATTTCGAGATATTCCTGAGAGATATTGTTACAGGCGAAGAGAAGCAATTAACTTTTAATGAAAAGTTTGATGGCTTCCCGGTAATTTCTCCTGATGGAAAATTGTTAGTGTACGGTACCGGTCGTGATAATGCTCCGGGAGAAAGAAAGCTAGTCCTCTACCTGATGGATGTTTCCTCGCTTAACTTGGGTGAAAAGAAAAAGAAATAGTATTGTAATACCTAAGAAGTAAATTCAATAAAAAAAGGGCAGTCGAAAGATTGCCCTTTTCTATTTCTTGTCAGCAGGGAATCGTTCTTGCTTGTACCACCCAGGCAAGTGCCCAAAAGAGTAACGTCAAAGTTGTGATGGGTGATTTCTCCCTCTCTGAGGAGTAGGCGCCTAAAAAAACTTCTTTAGCTTCTCTATGAAATTTTCTGGTGTGGTTCTCGGTTTGTTTGTTTTTGTATCTATAAAAACAAGAACTGTTTCACCTTTATTCAGCAATTCTTTCTTCTCGTTGTAGGTTTCATATTCAAAAGTAATTCTTGTCTGAGGGATCTCTTTGATGGTGGTTTTTATCGTCAGCATATCATCGTAGAAAGCGGGCTTAAAATATTTAATGCTGAAGGTGTAAACAGGAAGCAGAATGCCACTGTCTTCCACATCTTTATAATTTAAACCAAGTTCTCGCAATGCTTCTACACGGGCTACCTCAAAATATTCGGCATAATTCCCATAGTATACATAACCCATTCGGTCGGTTTCTCCGTAGCGGACACGTATTTGAACTTCTGAAGTGAACATATTTTTTGATTTATGAGTATTTAATTCAAAGTTATTTATTTTGCGATTGCAACGTGAGAGTAAAACATTGGTATCTTTATTTAGAAGGTTGTATACATCACTTTATGAATAAGGCACTTGTGTTTTCCAGCAATGATCGAGAGGAGATATTCAATGTGCAGGCATGTTTTTCTATGCAAAGATTTTGAGTAGCAAAAAAGAAGTTTACAATCGGGTAACATGTAAAAAAAATCTGACAAATGACAACAAACTTCATGAGAAAAAAAATAAATAATTTTTTTTCTGTGGTGTTGTTAATTGAAATACTTTTCTACTTTTGAAGCATGTTCGTTGAAACAATCAATTCAGAAGTAAAAAAATAAAATCATATATCTCCAAAAAAATTATCGGCAAGCATGAAAAAGGAATTCGACAAAGTATGGGAAGAGTGTCTGGAAATAATAAAAGACAACGTTAATGCGCAAAGTTTCAAAACATGGTTCGAGCCGATAAAACCAATCCGATTACAAGCTAATGTTTTAACCATTCAGGTTCCCAGTCAGTTTTTTTACGAATGGCTTGAGGAACATTATGTGGCTTTGTTAAAAAAGGTGATCAGAAAGGAATTGGGCTCTGAGGGTCGTTTGGAATACAGTATCGTGATGGAGAATATATATGGTGTAAAGCCATATACGGTTCGTATGCCCGCCTCCAATAAAAAGGATATAAAGAACCCATCGGTGAACATGCCGCTTGACATGAGCACTACTGGAACCATTCGCAATCCGTTTATTATTCCCGGTTTAAAAAGAGTAACTGTTGAATCCAATCTTAATCCCGATTATTCATTTGAGCATTTTGTGGAAGGAGATTGTAACCGCCTTGCGCGCTCTGCCGCTTTTGCGGTGGCGAACAAACCGGGCGAAACCTCTTTTAATCCACTCCTTATATATGGTGTAGTAGGTTTAGGGAAAACACATTTGGCTCATTCTATCGGAATTGAGATTAAGAAAAAGTTTCCCGCAAAAACGGTTTTGTATGTTCCTTCAGAGAGGTTTACTAATCAGTTCATTGATGCCATCCAGAATAATAACACGAACGACTTTGTGAATTTTTACCAGATGATTGATGTGCTTATTATGGATGACGTGCATTTTTTCTCTGGCAAAGAAAAAACTCAGGATGTGTTCTTTCACGTGTTCAACCACCTTCAGCAAAATAAAAAGCAGATTGTGATGACGTCAGACCGCGCTCCGGTTGATTTGCAAGGAATTGAGCAACGTTTGCTTTCCCGCTTCAAATGGGGTTTAGCTGCTGACCTTCAGCCGCCAGATCTCGAAACGCGAATTGCCATCCTTGAAAAGAAAGCATATGCTGATGGAATTGATATGCCAAGAGATGTGATTGAATACATCGCTTATAGCATCACTTCCAATGTTCGTGAACTTGAAGGAGCTTTGATCTCTCTGCTTGCTCAGGCATCGCTGAATAAGAAAACATTAAACATTGATCTGGCGCGCCAGATGATAGATAAGTTCGTTCGTAACACAGCTAAAGAAGTTTCAATCGATTATATACAAAAAGTGGTTTGCGATTATTTCAACATGGGAATTGACCTGTTGAAATCTAAAACCCGTAAGCGCGAAGTGGTTCAGGCAAGGCAGATTGCGATGTACTTTGCAAAACAACTTACAAAATCATCACTTGCTACCATTGGAATGCACTGCGGAGGTAAAGACCATGCCACCGTTCTTCATGCATGCCGCACCGTAAATAATCTGATGGACACAGATAAAAAATTCAGACACTACATTCAGGAACTTGATAAAAAAATTAATTTGTCATAATAAAAACGGTAGCGGGGAGCATGTAATAGGAATTGGTTGAAAAAACTGGTTCCTATTTTTCTTTTATCTCACCCTAAAGAGAGGGACTTTGAAATACAATGAAAAGCGTATTATTCGTTTGTCTCGGAAATATATGTCGTTCGCCAATGGCGGAAGGGATACTTCGTTTTAAAGTAGAAGCACAGGGATTAAAAATAAAAATTGATTCTGCTGGAACAGAATATTTGCATGTGGGTGAAAATCCTGACCGAAGAGCAACCCGAACAGCCAAAGAACATGGTGTTGACATTTCAAAATTAGTAGCCCGCCAGATTAATGCTAAAGACTTTGATAACTTTGATCTGGTCTTAGTTGCCGAGGCACAAGTGTATAATGGAGTGATAGATATTGCAAGGAATGAAAATGATAAGAAGAAAGTAGATTTCATTATGAACCTTGTGCATCCAGGTTCCAATAGGGCTGTACCCGATCCTTATTACGGAGAAATGGATGAATTTGAAAAAGTGTTTGACATGCTTGATGAAGTCTGCGATGCATTAATTGACAAACTCGATGAGAAATGAAAGGTGTTTTATATCTTATTCCAGTTCCGATTGCTGATGAAGAAGAAAACTCCGACTTGCTTTATCCTTTGCTTGAGCAAACCGTTAACTCTCTCAATGAATTTATTGTAGAAGATTTAAAAACCGCAAGGCGGTCTCTTCGAAAAATAAAATTTAAAGGTGAATTTGATAAAGCAGTTTTTCATCTTTTGAATGAGCATACAGATGTAAAAAGTATAGAAAGTTTTCTTGCATCCGCTGAAAAAGGAAAAAACATTGGGCTCATGAGCGAAGCAGGAATGCCCTGCATTGCCGATCCGGGAAGCAATATTGTAAGATTAGCGCATAAGAAAAATATTAAAGTTGTTCCCCTTTACGGACAGTCATCCATCGTTCTCGCTCTTGCTGCATCTGGTCTCAATGGACAGATTTTTTGTTTTCATGGATATTTACCAAAGGATCAGGTTAATCGTAAAAGGAAATTGAAGGATATAGAGAAAAGGGAAGGGGCTCAGATATTTATTGAGACACCTTATAGGAATAATCATCTTTTATCAGATATTATAGAAACCTGCTCTCCTGAAATATTGCTTTGCCTGGCAATGAATGTAACAGGAAAATCAGAAATGATACTTACCAAATCAATTGCTCTTTGGAAGAAAAGTGAGTTGCCTAATCTTGATAAGCAGCCAACTGTTTTTTTGTTGGGGAGGTAATGACGGCACGAAAAAGGACTGAATGTGATCATGATTTTTTTTTCTTCAATTCCTGTATGATCGGCACTCATCGCTTATGTATTTTAATTCATACAAGATTCCTTAGTTCTTGCTCGCCTTTTGTTGTATCCATTTTAACACCATTTGTGTGGTGCATGCATCTAAATTTCCTGAAGGAGGCATGGGTTTTGAAACGGATGTCATTTGAATATAGAACAAACTATATTTCGGATTTATAGTGTCAATATATCCTTTTCCATGTTGCATAAGCTGAGAATAGGCAAGAGAAGTATCCAGATTAAGATGTCCGGTTGGATTTATTCCCGAATGACATCCGATACTATTGCAATTGTTTTGTAAGATGGGAAGAATATTTTTGCTGAAAGAAACGGTGTCGGGTAAAGAACTTGCGCAAACTCGTTCAAGAGCTGCTTTGTCATGCCTGCAGGAAAAAAGAGCAATACAGATGAAAAAGAAATTATAAATTATAAAGACTAAATTTTTTATTTCTCTTAATTTATTATTCATGATCTATAGTTTATAATTTCTTGAATTTTATTTGCTTTACATTCCATAGCTGAACATGAGGGGAATGTTGTTTGTGATCTGTGTTGCTAATGTTCTGGTATTATCAGCAGATGAAGCAATGTTTAGATTGCTATTTAAATTTAATTGAATGCCGATGAATAGTTTGCTGTAATCCACGCTCAAATGTATTGCAGACATTTGATTAGGAGATACGGTAAAATTTTGTACAGGCATTGAAACATTTTTCAGATGTGCATTCGTCCCGATCTTATAAACGAAGGGTTGCATTTGTGATACAGCAGAATTTGCAGCTGTTGTAGTGTCAATCTTTCCCTGAAAATTTACAAAAACAAATCCTGAGGGTTGAGCGGAAGAGCCAAACCACATATCCGGTCTGTTTAGTGCACTATCTGATAGTATGGGACTTGTTGAGTTGGTAGCAGCGCTCAATCCTACGTTAAATTTAATGGACTGATAATTTCCCGATGGCACGCTTCCTAACATGTAAGGTTCGATCTCTTGTTTTTTGAAAATAATCATGCCGGATACATCATATGTGCTGCCGTCTGTTTTGATAAGCTGAATACCGGAAATATATAACTGGGCTTTCGTTACGATTATTTTACGTCCGTCCATCATAACATAGAGGCTGTCATACATTACTTCGTTCATGTCAGACATTGTATGTAAGTGCATCATAAGTTCTCCATTTGCCGGGGTAGGAACCGGAGCTTCCTCTTTTTTCTTACATGAGTTTAAATAGAGTCCTGCTGAACAAATAAGTACAACAAGGATAATTTTATTTGTTTTCATAGTTTTGTTTTTTAATTGTTTAAATCACTAATGCCCATACAGCATATAGTGTAGAATGAATTGATTGTTGAGGTCCGTTTAGGTTTTGATAAAACGGCAGACCGTATTCCACAGAAAACTTATTGTTGCGTAGTCTCCCTTTTGTGATGAAAAAATTAATCCCTGCATAACCGCTAAGGCGATATCCTCCGTAACACATCGGATTTGCATCGGGTTCCATTACAGCATATACCTGCGGATCATTTCCTTTTATTGTGCCGGAGGTATAACTTTCAAATCTCATGGAAGAACTCATCCAGGGAAACCATTGATAAGCAGTCCATACATTAAAAGTTAATTCATTTCCAAAATGATAGCCAATGGAATTGTAAAAAGGGCGTATCACGGATAAAACCTGCGCGCTACATGTGATTTTATTTTTCTTCATCACATAAGTTACTCCCGGCATGAAATCAAAAGTACCCGAACCTAACTGCATCACATAAGGTAATCGCGTGCCGGGATACATTGTGTTGTCGCTCCTTCCTTTTTTATTAATGCTGCCTGTTGGAATGCTGAAACCACCGCTTGCAATTAAAAAATGTCCGTTACGATTCAATAAAGAATAAAGCGCATACAATTTCGTATCTCCCAAACCGGATGTGAGAGAACTCGTAGTTGAATCGGAATTACTCATCGCAGAGCCATTCATATTAATAGTCATTCCCTGCATCATATTCATGTTCATGGTGAGTATATTGTAATTGGACATGAGCATTACATTAAGTTTGTCGGATACTCCATACATTACCATTAGCATTTGCATATCCATGCGCATATTTTGTGGCGACATGATATAGTGATTGTAAATAAACGGGTCATCCACTTTGTTTGTTCCGACCAGATTATTTTCCATCATCGTATTCATGTAGGTGTATGAAAACATCCATGTTCCTTTAGGGTGAACGGTGCTGATCATAACACCTGCAGGAGTTTCGCCACAGGCTTGTCCGAAAGAATATTTGCTCTGAAGAAGGAGAAGTAAGAGCCATGAATAACGAAACACTTTCATGAAATAGATTTAAAATGATTTATATGCTGAAATGCTCTTCGATCAACGAAGAGAGAAGCATTATTTCTCACAGAGAATTCTCAATGAGTGTCGAATCTGTCGATCAGCATTTTGGGGGATGGAAAGCAGAAGAAATGGGAGGGGTGAGCTCTTTTTCAAGGTAAGGCGAATAATTATTTTTTTCTATTTTGTAATCAGTAAAGCTGAAATCTTTCCAAGGGAAGAATAACTGAATATCATTTTTCTCTTTAAGAGGTTTTTGAGGAGAGTTTTCATTTTTCTCATGCTTTTCTAATTGCTTGCTTAAGTAACATTGTCCCTTGCAATGCATTTGAGGCTTATTTTGATTTTCGCAGAAATTTTGCGTTATGTAGTTTTTGTTTATTTCGTAATCAGCAATGATGAGGAGTGTGCTTAGAGTCTGCATCATAATTGCCGCAAGCATTGATATGGAGAAAAGCTGTTTCATTCTTTGGTGAAACAAAGTTATAATATTTGTCTAATTTCAAAAGTGATTCGTATCATTTTTGTTTAATACATAATTATACCTTTATACTATGATTAAGATAAAAGCCATTGCCATTATTGTTGTAGCGTCCTCCTTAAATCTTTTTGCGCAGTTTAGAAGTGCCGAGATAGGTGTAGATGGGCTTACATGTTCTGCTTGTTCCCGTACGGTTGAGATGAGCATCCGTAAATTGAATTTTGTTCAGGATGTCAAAATGAATCCTGAGCGCGCAGAGGGAAGAATAATTTTCAAGTCCAATGTAAAAGTAAGTATTGAAGATGTGGCAAAGGCGGTAGCAAATGCTGGGTATTCACTTAGACATCTTAATGCTGTTTTTTCTTTTAATAAGTTAGCGGTGAAAGATGACTATTGTTTTTCTTTTGAGGGAAATCAATATCAATTTGTAAAAACAGGAGTGAAAATGTTGGGTGGAGAAATGACGCTGAAGTTTTTAGGTAAAGAGTTTCTATCCAGAAAGGAATACAAAAAGTGGGAGCTCGAACTCAAACCTGTTTGTGATAAATCAAAGGGTGCCGTATTTTATGTTACTCTGTGAAAAAAGATTTTTCTCAGTTTATTGTGCTCTTTTTTCTCTCTCTGATAAATTTACTATGCCGATTGTTTATAGTATAGTATCTTCGCGCACCTATGAGTAAGTGGATATTAAAAGCAATAGTGCAGAAAGGAATATCTTTCCTTCCTTTCAGTCAGAAGATCAATTTCTTCTTCCAGAAATATGTGACGCGCGGTGTTTACCTGTCGGATGAATATTTTGAAGACCGATTAATTCATTGCCGTGAGCATTATAAACAATTCAGAAAATATTCTTCTGTAAAAGATTTTTCACATCTTGAAGTAGGAACGGGCTGGTATCCTGTGGTTCCTATCGGAATTTTTCTGTATGGCGCTGGGAGTATCACCACCGTTGATCTGAACCGCCTCAGTAATCCGGAATTGACGCACTATACGTTGAAAAAATTTCTTGAGTATCACAATAATGGCAAGCTGGAAAAATTTCTTCCCGGCATTTTGGACGAACGATTGAAAATAGTTTTATCAGAAGCTCAAAATCCTTCTGCCGATTTTTATACTCTCCTTGATAATCATAATATCACATATATGGTGATGGATGCTCGCAAGCTTCATTTGCCCGATGCCAGTATTGACCTCATTACGTCCAATAATACTTTTGAGCACATCTATCCCGAAGTATTAGAAGGTGTTTTAAAAGAATTTAAACGAATAGGAAAAAGTGGGGGGGTGATGAGCCATGCAATTGACCTAAGCGATCACTTTGCGCATATGGACAAAAGCATCACCATTTATCACTTCCTGAAGTTTTCTGATGTACAATGGAAATGTATTAATAATACCCTCCAACCTCAAAACCGAATGAGGATTTATAATTACAGGGAGATATACGCGAAATATAATATTGCTATTTCGGAGGAAATAAACAGGGAGTTTATGCTGGAGGATTATAGAAAAGTAAACGTGAGCAAAAAATTCTTATCGCATTCTGCGGAAGAAAATGCTGTAAGCCATTCGCAGATAGTATCTGTGATGTGAGGTTCTTTTATTCATACTATTTTCTTCTTATTGCGGCCATAAAGAAACCGTCAAAGCCCTCGCTTGGCAGAATTTTTTTCTGTTCTGCGAGTTCAAATTTTTCGTTTTGATCCAAGATAAACTTTTCTACTTGTTTTTCATTTTCAGACGGAAGGATGCTGCAGGTGGAATACACCATGATTCCGCCTTTTTTCAACATTATAGCATATTCGCTAAGAATTTTTTGCTGAAGATTTTTCATTCTCTCAATAAATTCCAAGCTAAGTTTCCATTTTGCATCCGGATTTCTTCTCAAAACACCAAGTCCTGAACAGGGAACATCAAGCAATAACCTGTCTGCCGAATTTTCCATGCGTTTAATTGCTTTGGAAGAATCAATAACGCGTGTTTCAATATTAGATGCACCGGCTCTGCGCGCACGTTTTTTAAGTTCATCTAATTTCCACTGCTCGGTATCAAGTGCAATAACTTTTCCGCGGTTGTGCATAAGTGCAGCGATCTGAAGTGTTTTCCCTCCCGCACCTGCGCAGGCATCAATCACACGCATGCCATCTTTTAATTGCAAGAAGGGAGCCACTAACTGCGAAGAAGCATCCTGTACTTCAAATAGCCCTTCTTTAAAAGCATTTGTGGTGAAAACATTTTTTCGTTTGGAGAGAACTAAAGCATCGGAATAATTTTGGGGCACATACGTATCAATTTCTGCTTCGTGTAATTTCTTCTGAAGTTCTTCTCTTGTAGTTTTCAATGTGTTCGTGCGCAGCACAACTTTTGCTTCCTGGTTCAGAAAAGATAGTTCCTTTTCCCATATTGATTCTCCTAATTCGGTAACTCCCAGATCATCCATCCAGTCAGGAATACTTTCCCTTATTTTGCGAATGAATTGAACGGATTCTACCCGTTCTGCAATGGTATCGGAAAGAGAAAGGTCTTTCCATTCACAATACGTTCCGAAAATACTTTCTATCTTTCTTTCTTTTTCAGGAGTTATTTCCCTCAATAAACGATACCACCGCACAATTTCATAAGTGGTTTCGGCAATGAAGCGTCTGTCGCGCGCGCCCCATTTTGGATTTCCTTTCAAAACCCGTTCAATTACTTTATCGGCATATTTATTCTCTTCAAATATTTCATGAAGTGAACGAAAAATAGCATCGGTGATGTTCTTGTGCAATTTCATAGTTACCTGCTAAATTACTAATCACTACTAATGTACTAATAACAGTCGTTCCGCATTTTGTATTTGGTCAGGTTTTACGCATTAAATTAACAGTCTATAGTTCATTGAAATATGCAGGATGTGTTTGTGTGTGGTTAATAGTTTTGTTGATTGGCAGAAAAATGCAAATCAACAACTACTTTAAAAGCATTGAAGATCCACGTATT
>JACRAL010000041.1 GCA_016213435.1 Bacteroidota bacterium | reverse complement strand
GGTACTTTATAGGACAAACCAAATGATACAACAATAAATTTTTATTGTGTCGCTTATATATATGCTCACTCACACAACAAAGATACTAAACACTAACAGCCACCCCGCAGCAGAGCTGCGAGGAATTCATTCGATTAAATAACAGCCGTCCCGCCCCTGAAGGGAGTTAAATAATAACACCCTTTAGGGCTGGGGTAAATCTATTTCTTCCTGATATCCACCGACACCACTTTATACTCAGGGCAGTATGCTTCTGAATCGTGCTCATCGGAAGTGATGTTGTTAAGCATGATCTCAGGGAAATGAAACGTGGAACTTAAAATTCCGGACTTCACTTCATCGGTGATCTTCGCCTTTATTTCCGCCATTCCACGGGGGGATTCCACACAAACAAGATCGCCATCTATGATGGATTTCTTTTTTGCGTCTGCTGGATTAATTAGCAGAACATCCTCCGAAAGTATTTCCACATTGCCGGTCCTGCGCGTCATGGCTCCGCAGTTGTAATGCTCCAGTTCGCGGTTGGTAGTGATGATGTAAGGATATTTCTTTCCGTTCTTTTGTATCTCGTTGGATTCTTTGAAATCAAAATAGAAGAACTTTCCCTTTCCTCGCTTGAAATTCTTTTTGTGAAGTATTTTGGTATCCCTTCCATCAGGAAGTACAGGCCACTGCTTTCCATTCGTGCCAAGATTTTCCCACGTGACCCCTTTGAAGAAAGGAACGATCTCTGAAATTTCTTCCAGCATTCCTTCGGGAGTGAAATCTGCTTGCTTGTAACCCATGCGGTTCATGATGTCAATAATTATTTGTCCATCCGATTTCGTTTCTTCAATAGGTTCCACCACTTTATTCACGCGCTGAATCCTTCTTTCACCGTTGGTAAATGTCCCGTCCTTTTCAAGGAAAGAAGCAGCTGGTAAAATCACTGTCGCCATTTTTGCCGTTTCGGTCATGAACAATTCCTGAACGATCAGCAGATTAAGATTCGCAAGGGCTTTCATTACTTTGTGGGTGTTGGGATCCGTTTGCACCACATCTTCCCCTATGATCCAAAGCGCTTTCAATTTTCCTTCGATAGCTGCGTCAAACATTTCAGGAATTTTCAGTCCTATATGAAGAGGAAGAATTGCTCCGTAAAAGGCATTGTATCGCTGATTGCTTTCCGAATCTGTAACATCCGCGTATCCTGCGCCCTGATGCGGCTGCGCTCCCATATCGGCAGCACCCTGAACATTATTTTGTCCGCGAAGCGGATTTACTCCCGCACCCGGTTTTCCGATATTTCCGGTGATCATGGCAAGGTCAGCGATCTGCATCACAGTGAAAGTTCCCTGCGTATGTTCCGTAACTCCCAGCCCGTGAAATTCCATCGCGGCATTTGCTTTTGCATAGGCAATGGATGCTTCGCGAACTAAATTCTTATCTACTCCGGTAATTTTTTCAAGCTCATCCATATTGAGCTTCAGAATATTTTCTTTGAACTCTGCATATCCTTCACATCTTCCTTCAATAAATTTTTTGTCTTCCAATCCTTCTGATATAATATAATACAGCATCATATTCAGTAACGCCACATTAGTTCCGGGTCTTAACTGAAGATGGAAACGAGTATATTTTGCAAGTTCTATTTTTCTCGGATCAACAATGATCAATGTCGCTCCCTTCATCACTTTTTGCCGGATCTTGGCTCCGGTAACAGGATGTGCATCAGTAGCATTTGCTCCCACAAGAAAAATACAATCGGTAAATTCAAGATCAGCAATGGAATTGGTAGCAGCACCCGTTCCGAAAGTTCGCTGCATTCCCATCGCTGTTGGCGAATGACAAACCCTTGCGCAACAGTCAATATTATTGGTCCCCACCACAGCGCGCATAAACTTTTGCATCAGATAATTTTCTTCGTTCGGAGTTCTTGCAGAAGAAATTCCGGCAATGGCATCGGGACCATTTTCGGATTTTATTTTATTAAACTTATCAACGATGAAATTGTACGCTTCATCCCATGAAACTTTTTCAAACTCTCCGTTGCGTTTAATCATCGGACTTCTCAGTCGATCGGGGTGATTATAAAATTTAAAAGCGTATCGTCCTTTCAAACACGTGTGTCCTCCGTTCACTTCTGCATCGTAAGGTGACTGGATGGAAATAATTTCTCCATTCTTGGTAGCAACATCCAGATTGCATCCCACACCACAGTAAGTACAAACCGTTCTTGTTTTTTTATCGGCACGAACAGCTTTAGATTGAAACACATCCGAAATAGCAGAAGTCGGACACGCCTGCGAACACGCACCGCAGCTTACGCAATCCGATTCCATGAAAGACGTATCCGAACTTTTGATGATGTGATTGTCAAAACCTCGTCCTGCCATACTGAGCACAAATTGCCCCTGAACTTCATCGCATGCACGCACACAGCGGTAACAGTTGATGCATTTTGAAAGATCAGAAGTCATATAAGGATGCGAGTGATCTTTTTTTCGATCGAGATGATTTTCTCCTTTCGGATAACGCACTTCGCGGATGCCCACGCGCGCAGCAACATCCTGCAATTCACAATTTCCGTTCACTTCGCAAGTAAGACAATCCAAAGGATGATCGGTGAGAACAAGTTCAATAATATTTTTTCTAAGCTTTTGAACGCTGGTGGAATTTGGAAAAATATAATGTCCTTCTGAAATCGGAGTATGACAGGAAGCAACCGCTTTGGTCTTACCCTCTTTTGCCAACGCCAAATCAACACTACAAACGCGGCAGGAACCGAATGGATCCAGATTAGGAGCATCACAGAGAGTGGGCACAGCATCTTTGCCGCTATTTCTTCTTATAAAAGATAAAATAGTTTCGCCTTCTTGTATTTCGAAGGGATTGTTATCAATGTATGCAACCTTACTCATATTTTAACGAGGAATTTTTATTCTAACTTTCGAAATAAGATTTTATTTCGATTTCAAAATACTGCATGATATTTTTTATCGGCAACGGGATTCCACCGCCATGCGCACACAAACTTCCTGCCTGCAAAGTATTTAGCAGATCGCTGAATAATTCCTTTTCAATTTTATAGTTGGATGTTTTTGCTTTGTTCACCAATTCATATCCTCGTTTCGTTCCCAGGCGGCAGGGAAAACATTTTCCGCAGCTTTCGTAAGAAGCAAATTCCAAAAGATGTTCAATAAATTCTATCATCGGGAATTTTTCAGGAAGGCAAACCACCGAAGCATGTCCCATCAGGAAACCGTTCTGTGCAAAGGATTCGAAATCGAGCGTAAGGTCTTTTATTTTCGAAACAGGAACCACACCGCCCAGCGGCCCACCGATCTGCATCGCCTTCACAGGCTCTTTAAATCCACCACCCAGTTCATTCAGTACGGTAGCAAGTGGCGTTCCCATTTCCACTTCGTAGATTCCGGGATTTTTAAAAAAACTATCGAGGCAAACCAATTTTGTTCCGCTGGATTTTTTAGTGCCGAGTTTTTTATACGCATCTCCTCCATTCTTCACAATGAAATGAAGTGCCGCCAGCGTTTCCACGTTGTTCACCACCGTGGGTTTGTTGAACAATCCCTGCTGCGTAGGATAGGGAGGACGCGTTCTCACCTCGGGGCGCTGACCTTCAATGGAATTGATCAGAGCCGTTTCCTCTCCGCAGATATACGCGCCCTGCGCTTTGATGATCTTGAAATCAAAATTAAACCCGCTGTCCAGAATATTTTTTCCTAAAAACTTTTTCTCTCTGAGTTCCGTAATTGCTTTTTCAACTACGTGAACCGCTTCGGGATATTCCGCACGGATGTACAGCACTCCGTAATTGGCGTGCGTAACAAATCCCGCGATCATCATTCCCAACAGGACAGAATGAGGACGCTGCTCTAACAAATACCGGTCGGAGTATGCGCCCGGATCGCCTTCATCGGCATTGCAGATAATGAATTTGGTTTCGCCTATAGTATTGCGGCAGGATTCCAGTTTCATTCCCATCGGAAAACCCGCTCCTCCGCGACCGCGGATGTTAGATTTTTTTATTTCGCTGAGAATATCCGCAGAGTTTTTCTTCAACGCATCTTTCAGAACAGAATAATGCGCATCGAATCCTTCGTAGGGAGAAGTTAAGATTGCTTTGCCATGCGCTTTTACATTGTAGGCATCCTTGTCAGACCCTTTGCCTTCAAGGATCGCAGAAATTTCTTTTTCATTCTTTGAAGAATAATTCTTTCCGTCAAAATGAAACGCTCCGTTCTCGTGGCAGCGGCCGAGACAGGTCATGTGTCCGATCTCGTTTTCTTTAAAATATTTTTTCAGCTCACTCTTTACATTTTCCTGTTTCCCGGAACAAAGACATGCCGTACCATTACATACATATACTTTTTTGCCTTTGTTCTCCGGCTTCATTAAATCATAAAAAGAAGCTGTACCGAATGTGTTTGCTTTACCAAAAAGGAATTCATCTGCCAGATGCTCCAGATTTTTTACGGAAGGGGTACCTTCTGCCTTGGCGGCTTTTCCTAATTCTTCAAAGAGATTTTGATCTAATCCTTTTTTTCCTGAGAGGATACTTAAATTTTCCGACATTATATTGTATTAAAAAATGGGGGTTAGCTTTTTTAATACTATGCCAAATTATAAAAAAAAACGAAAGGTTAGGTAAACGAATACATTCAACAACTTCTACACACCTCCATAGCATATTTAAAACTCTTCTTCTCATCAACAAAATCAGTGGTAGTAATTTAAAACACCTCAGGATATCCTATGTCAACAAAAGCATTTTCAAGTTTGTGTTTATGTCCCATTTCCATATTCATCAAATTCTCTAAAGTTTCTTTCACATCGCTGTTAATTGAATTGGCAGCAAATGCTCGATATAATTCTGCGGCTTCCTGTTCCTTTTTCATTGCAATAGCGATTGCTTCGCTGGGTTTCAAAGCTATTGAAAGCGCAGGCATTCCCTGAGTTTCCGAAATTTTATAATCAATGACCTGCGTTTTAAAAATTTCTCCTAATACTTTTTTCTCTTTATACATCTCCAATAAATTAGCATGCCCGTTTTCATCTGCTGCCAGTTCTAAAAAGATCTGTTTCACTCCGGGATTAGTAACTTTTTCTGCCGCAGCTTTATAAAAAGCAAATGCCTCATGTTCTTGCTCAATAGCAAAATCAATCAGTTTATTAATGTTGTTGTTCATAATATTTATAAATTAATAATTATTGTTTCTTTTTATGGCCGTGCTTGTCTGAATCCACGGTTAACAACTTCAACACCTTCTCTTACTTTTTCAATTTTAATTGCACAGGCTTTGTATTCAGGTGTTTCAGTTACATCATCATAAGCATCAATGGTCAAAACATTCGCATGAGCTTCGCGGAAATGAAAAGCGCACCAGGTAACTCCTTCAGGGGAACGATCTGTCACCCAGGCCTTCAGAGTAATTGTTCCGCGTCTGCTGGTAGCTTTTACCATATCACCGGTTTTCACTTTCATCTTCTTCGCATCAACCGGACTTATCTCCAGCAATTCTTCAGGAAAAATATTTTCCAAACCAACTGAGTTTCTGGTTTGAGTTCCCGTATGATAATGCCACAATCTTCTTCCGGTTGAAAGTATGAAAGGATAATCCTTATCCGGCAATTCCGCCTGTGTACGGTAATTTGTATGGGAGAATAATCCTTTTCCACGAGTAAACTTTCCATTCATGTGAAGTATCGGAGTGCCCGGATGTTGCACTGTTGGGCAAGGCCATTGAAGTCCGAGGTGCTGAATGCGTTCGTAAGTAATTCCTCCCATAATGGTTCCGCTTCTTCGCATATCTTCCCAAGTTGCATTTGCAGAAGTAAATTTTAAATCAACTCCCAAACGTTTTCCAAGTTCCTGCATGATCCACCAGGTTGGTTTTGCTTCTCCCGGATGATCAACTGCTTTACGCAAAAACTGAACACGTCTGTCAAGATTAGAATAGGTTCCATCATCTTCGTTAAAACAAACATCCGGTAAAATTACATCCGCATATTCTGTGGTCATGTTTGGAAAAATATCTACCACAACCAAAAACTCCAAGGATTCAACTTCTTTAATTGTTTTAGCCGTATTCGGTTCTGTCTGTACTGTATTATCTCCAACGCAAAACAAAATCTTCGTCTCCCCTTGTGTCGCTTTGTGCAACATCGTTGGAAGTTTGTATCCTTCTGTTCTTGACAAACCGGTTACGCCCCAATCCTTTTCTATTTTTAAAATTGCTTTTTCATCCATGCAGGATTGATAATTGTGAAACACATTCGGCAATGCTCCCATATCACATGCACCTTGAACATTATTCTGACCGCGTAAAGGATTGACACCGCAACCGCGTTTTCCGAGATGCCCAAGAATCATTTGAAGATTTGCAATCGTTTTTACATTGTCAGTTCCTGTGGTATGTTCCGTAATACCCAAACAATAAATCACACTTACTTTTTTTGCTTCTCCCAACATTTTTGCAACCTGTTTCATTTGCTCAACAGGCACTCCTGAAATCTCCGAAGCTTTTTCAACCGGATAATCCTGAATCCATTTTTTTATATCCTCCGGATTCTCGGTATTATTTTTCATAAACTCTTCGTCCTGCCAGCCGTTCTTCAGTATCTCATTCATGAGTCCGTTTAAAAACGGCACATCTGTACCGACTCTTAACGGAACATAGAGATCAGACCAATGTGCAATATCAACTCTTCGGGGATCACAGACAATCAGTTTGGAACCATTTTGTGCAGCGCGTTTCACATAATAAGAAGCAACAGGATGCGCTTCTGTCATGTTTGAACCGATCACAAAAATTAAATCTGTTTCTAAAATCTCATCAATGGAATTAGTGGCAGCTCCGCTTCCAAATGCATGTGCAAGTCCGGCAACCGTTGGAGCATGACAGGTTCTGGCGCAATGATCAACATTATTGGTTTTAATTACAGCACGTGTAAATTTCTGGACAGCATAATTATTTTCATTGGTGATTCGTCCTGAACCAAGTGCTGAAAAAACATCCGGCCCGTGTTTGGCAACCGTAGTTTTTATTTTTTCTGCGATGAGATCAAGCGCTTCGTCCCATGTTGCACGTTCATGCTTGCCGTTCTTTTTGATCATTGGATACTGCAAACGTTTCGGGCTGTCATGAAATTCAAATCCATAACGACCCTTCACGCAAAGCATTCCATTATTTGGCCAGACTTCGCGACCTGTAACACGCACTACTTTATTTTTTGCACGATCAACATGCAATGTCAATTGACAACCAACACCGCAATAGGGACAAGTAGTATCAACTTTTTCAAATTCTAAAAAGCGACCTTTGCCTCTGGATTTTTTATCGGTAAGTGCACCTGTCGGACAAAGCTGAACACATTCTCCGCACTGCACACAGGTTGAATCGCCCATTGGAATATCATCATCACACATGATGGTTGTTTCCAATCCGCGGAAACCAAAACCAAGAACCTCGTTTACTACGGAATGATTACAGGCAGCTACACATCTTCCGCACTTGATGCATTTATCATAATCGATAACAATAAATTCCGAACTCTCATCCTTTCTTCCCGTTGGGTGATCAGAGAAAGTTGTTTTTTCAATTCCCAAATGATAACAAGCATCCTGTAATTCACAAGAACCGCTTCTGTCGCAGGCAAGACAATTGTGATAACCGGAAGACAACATCAAATCAACAACCATTCGTTGCGCTTCCTTCACTTCTTTGCCTTCGGTATTTATATTCATGCCTTCCCTGACACTGAGATTGCAGGCAGTTTGATATCCACGCATGCCCTCAACCGCAACAACGCATGCTCTGCATTTTGCAGCTTGTCCCGTTTTTACATGATAACACAACGTGGGAATATAGATGCCATTTCTCTTAGCCACATCCAGAACGGTTTCACCTTCCTGTGCACTAAAAGATTTATTATTAATGTTAATCTGCATGAAATACAATTACATTTTTTCGACTAATATTTAACGATCGCATCAAATTTGCAAGTACTCAAACACAATCCGCAACGGATACATTCTGCCTCATCAATGGTATGATGCAGTTTCTTTTCGCCATGTATGGCATGTACAGGACAAACTTTTTTACAAGCCTGGCAACCATTGCACACATCAAGAATTTTAAATACAATAAGTTCTTTACAAACAGCCGTTCTGCATTTCTTATCGCTAATATGTTCTATGTATTCTTCTCTGAAATGTCGCAACGTACTCAACACGGGATTTGGAGCAGTTTGTCCGAGACCGCATAAGGATGCATGCGTAACCGTTTTAGCAAGCGCCTCCAGTTCATCAAGGTCTTTCATCTCTCCTTTTCCATCACAAATTCTATCTACAATTTGTTTCATGCGTACTATTCCTTCACGGCAGGGAACACATTTTCCGCAAGATTCATCCTGAACGAATTCAAGAAAAAAACGCGCAACATCCACCATGCAGCTGCTTTCGTCCATCACGATCAAACCACCGCTGCCCATGATGGCGCCCAATTTATTCAGCGCTTCATAGTCTAGAGGAACATCTAAATGTTCTGCCGGAATACAACCTCCGGAAGGTCCGCCAATCTGAGCAGCTTTATATTTTTTCCCTGAAGAAATTCCTCCGCCTATATCATACACCAGTTTTCTCAATGGAGTGCCGACAGCCACTTCTACCAGTCCGGAAATCTTCACCGTTCCTGCAAGAGCAAATATTTTTGTGCCTTTACTTTTTTCTGTTCCTTTTTCTGCATACTGCGCTCCGCCTTCATTGATCAAAAGGGGAATGTTTGAAAATGTTTCCACATTATTCAATACGGTTGGTTTATTCCACAATCCTTTCACTGCAGGAAATGGAGGACGAGGACGCGGCTCTCCGCGGTTGCCTTCAATAGAAGTGATGAGAGCGGTTTCTTCTCCGCAAACAAAAGCGCCCGAACCTTTTCTGATCTCAAGATCAAAATTAAATCCAGTTCCTAAAATATTTGGACCAATAAGTCCAAAAGTACGTGCCTGGTCAATTGCAATCTGAAGTCGTTCTACTGCAAGCGGATACTCCGCGCGCACATAAACATAGCCTTGAGAACTTCCAATAGCAAAAGCCCCGATGATCATCCCTTCGATAATACTGTGTGGATCTCCTTCCAAAATACTTCTGTCCATAAATGCTCCGGGATCTCCTTCATCGGCATTGCAAAGAATATATTTTGTTTCATCCTGACTCTTTCTTGCAAAACCCCATTTTGTCCCTGTAGGAAATCCCGCTCCACCTCGACCGCGAAGACCTGAGATTGAAACTTCTTGCACCACTTGTTCTCCTGTCATGGTGCTTAACACCTTGCTCAATGCCTGGTATCCGCCAACCGCAATATAATCAGCAATTTTTGTGGGATCAATCTTTCCGCAATTCCTCAAAACTTGTTTATCCTGATTTTTAAAAAATGGAAGTTCAGATTTTTTTGAAACTTTTATTTCTTCTACCGGATGTAAAAGGTTTTCGACCACCTTGCCGCCCATCAAATGTTTTTCTACAATATCTTTCACATCCTGCACACGAACTTTCTGATAAAATGTATCATCCTTTCCGATTACAACTATAGGACCAACAGCACAAGGACCCAAGCAACCGGTTTCCATAACGCTAAGTTTTTCACCTAAACCATTCGTTGCCAACTGAGAAATAAAAGCATCTTTCACTTTCATGGATCCCGAAGCAATGCAGCCGCCTCCGGCACAAACGAATACTTTTTCAGAATTATATTCCTTGCTTTTTAAAAGCGCATTGCGCAAGGCATCCAATTCAGCAGAGTTCTTAACAAAATGCATATGTTTATTTATATCCATCATGTTTCCTCCTCCTGATTTACCGCTTTGTGTTTTTTGTAAGCGCCTAATATTTTCTTTACGCCCGAAGGCTTTACAAATTGATGCACATCATCGTTGACCATGATGATTGGAGCCAAACCGCAGGCACCAAAGCAACGACCCACATCCAGCGTGAAAAGTTTGTCAGTAGTGGTTTCACCAATTTCAATGCTTAGTTGTTGCTTGAGCGCAGTTAATATTTCATTTGCTCCCTGAACATAACATGCAGTTCCCAGACAAACACGAATTAAATATTTGCCGCGTGGTTTTAAAGAAAAGAAAGAGTAAAAAGTAATAACACCGTGTACTTTATGCAAAGGTTCATTTAGCATCTCCGAAATTTTCAGAATGGCTTCCTGAGGAACATAACCAAAAAGACTTTGAGTTGCCTGAAGAACCGGTATCAGTGCACCGGGTTTATTCTTAAAAGAGACAATAATTTCTTCCAGGCGTTCAAGCAAACCCTTCTCATCATCGCCACAAGAACATTTTTCACCTTTCGACATTTAATCGCTTTATTTAAATTTTCTCAAATGAGTTTTAAACAATCTTTATAAGGCAATACAAATTAGCAATTTGTACAGCATTTTTTTCATGAGCAAAATCATACTTTAGGTAAATTTCGAGCTCGTAAATTGAGACGTAAAATCAACTATTGGAAGACTAAAAAAAAACCTGTCTCTAGTTTTAATTTTTTGGAAAAAGTTTTAATGGAAGAAGAAAAAAGCGTAAAGCTACTCTAACAGCAAACCGAGAAGAAGTTATTTCTTCTCTTTTATTAGCACATTTGACACCTTGGAATAAACCGTAACATTTCCATCGCGGCAAAAGCCTATCAAAGTGATTCCTAATTCTTTTGCATAATCAACTGCCAATGTAGAAGGCGCGGAAACAGCAGCCAAAAAAGGAATTTGCGCAATAAATGTTTTGGAAAGAATTTCGTATGACACTCTTCCGCTTATCAACAGACAACGCGCCTGCTTCAGTTTCTTTTCCAAAAGCAGCGAGCCGATCACCTTATCGACTGCATTATGCCTTCCGATATCTTCCATAACAGATAAAAGATTTCCATTCAATGTAAAAGCAGCAGCAGCATGAGAACCGCCTGAACGTTTGAATGTTTGTTGCTTAGCATTCATCTTGATAAACATCTTATTTAATAATTTCGGATCGAGCATTTCGGAAGAAATAAGTTTTGCTTCGCTGCCGCGAATATCATCCAACTCAAGCTTGCCGCAAATCCCGCAGGAAGAAACAGAAAGAAGATTACGGCTGTTAATAAATTGCTTTCGCAATAATTTAGGATCGATTTTCACATCCACAGAAGTTACAACTTTCTGATTATTTCTCTGAATAACTTTCAGCGAATATTTATTCTCATCGCTTTTATAAATATCTTCTGTAAATAAAAGTCCGCGAATTAATTCTTCGTCATTTCCTGGCGTGCGCATGGTAACGGTAAAAGGCTCTCCGTTGATTGAAATCCGCAACGCTTCTTCTACAGTCAGATAGTCGTCCACTTTACGGAAACTTCCTTTGCTGTATTTTAATCCCTGATACTTTGCGGTGAACATAAATAAAAGTAATAAATACAAAACACTACGTCATTGCTTCGGTCGTGCCTCCCTCCCAATGACGATTCTTTAGAATATACTGCTCTTGTTTTAAGAAAGCCCTGTAATCTTTCCATTCTTGTCAATATCCATTCCTTCCGAAGCAGGAGTCGCGGGCAACCCAGGCATGCGCATCATATCGCCAAGGACTGGAATAACAAATCCGGCACCAGCAGCAAATTCAAATTCCCGAACGGTAACAACAAATCCTCTCGGTCTTCCAATCTTTGTCTCATCATCTGAAAGTGATTTCTGAGTTTTTGCCATACAGACAGGAAATCCATCCATTCCCAACTCTTTAATTCTTTTCAAACCGTTTCTTGCTGCGCTGGAATATTCTACCCGATCAGCACCGTAAATTTCTTTTGCAATGATTTCTATCTTTTTTTCCACAGGGAGTTTCAAATCGTAAAGAGGAACGAAATTGTTTTTACCCGATTCCACTTCTTCCACCACTGCTTTTGCCAGATCTTTCATTCCTTCTCCGCCCATGGCAAATCCTTTTGCAACAACTGCTTTTACGCCAAACGCAGAACATTTTTTCTGTATAAATTCCAATTCCTCAAAAGAATCTGTAGGAAAATGGTTGAGAGCCACTACGGGATTAAGTCCGAATTTCTTAAGGTTCTCAATATGTTTTTCAAGATTTTCAAATCCTTTCTGCACTTTTTCCATTGACGCTATATTGTACTCCTCTTTTTTAGCACCTCCGTGATGACGCAATGCACGAATGGTTGCCACCAGAACCACCGCATCGGGTTTCAGTCCGGCATGACGGCATTTTATATCCAGAAATTTTTCCGCGCCAAGATCAGCTCCAAATCCTCCCTCGGTGATTACATAATCCGAAAGAGTCAATCCCATTTTTGTAGCAACGATGGTGTTAGTTCCTTGCGCAATGTTTGCGAAAGGTCCGCCATGAATGATGGCCGGATTTCCTTCCAGCGTTTGAACCAAATTGGGTTTTATTGCATCTTTCATCAGCAGCGCCATAGCACCCTGCGCTTTCAGATCTCTTGCGTAAATCGGTTTTTTATCATAGGTGTAACCAATAAATATATTTCCCAAATTGGTTTTCAGTTCTTCCAGATTCTGACTCATGACAAGAATCGCCATCACTTCAGAAGCAGGCGTGATATTGAATCCGTCTTCGCGCGGAACTCCGTTTCCTGTTCCGCCAAGACCGATTACAGTTTTACGAAGCGAGCGGTCGTTCATATCCATTACACGTTTCCAAACTATTGTGCGCGGATCGATGTTTAAACTTCGGGTCTTGTTTTGAATATTATTATCGATCAGAGCAGCGAGCAGATTGTTTGCTTTTTCTACTGCAGAAAAATCTCCTGTGAAATGGAGGTTGATATCTTCCATTGGAATAACCTGAGAATACCCTCCTCCGGCAGCACCGCCTTTAATTCCGAATACTGGACCTAAAGATGGTTCACGCAAAACTACGGTTGCCTTTTTTCCGATTTTATTTAATCCTTCGGTTAAGCCGATAGAGGTAGTAGTTTTTCCTTCTCCTGCAGGTGTAGGAGTAATTGCAGTAACAAGAACCAGCTTATGCTGTTTTACTTTTGTTTCGCTGATGAGATGCAGAGGAAGTTTCGCTTTGTACTTGCCATAATGCTCCAGCTCATCTATATTGATTCCAAGCTTTGCAGCAATTTCGTTGATGTGCCTGATTTTTGCGCTTTGTGCGATCTCCAGATCAGAAGGGAATGTTGCCATATATTTATTTTAGGTTTGTTGTGTGATTATGCAGCGGATAAATACAGAATGAATTTTATAAGCGACAAAAAAACGTAGAATAAAAAATTAAAATTATGTTATAAATCATAAAATCAAAAACTATCAGCGCCAAAGTTAAAATTCTTCGCATGATATGGAGAGAAAAATTTGCGTCTACTTCTGATCATAAAAATCTTTTACAACAATTCATTTCGTGTTTGTCTTCTTCCATGTTTTAAAATAATCTTTTTGCTCAGGTCTGCCTTTCTCCGTCTTACGAAGCGGCTTGCATTCCTTCATCGTTTTAAAATATTCCGCAGGAAGATTTTGATAGATAGAAGTTCCTTGTGTTTTCCACTCAAGCATTTTATCAGTAACTTCTTTAATGATCCTGGCAGGATTACCTACCACCACTTTGCGCGCAGGAATTATCATTCCTTCGGGAACAAGAGTAAGCGCACCGATCACAGAATTATCTCCAACCACCGCATTGTCCATAATTACGGCATTCATTCCAACCAAAACATTTTTCCCGATCTCCGCGCTGTGAATGATAGCTCCGTGCCCGATGTGCGCGCCTTCCTTTAATAATACCGCAACTCCCGGGAACATGTGAATGATGCAGTTCTCCTGCACATTGCAACCATCTTCAATAATTATTTGCCCGAAATCTCCGCGAATGGCAGCGCCCGAACCGATGAAAACATTTTTGCCGATAATTACATTTCCTGTTACACTCGCAAGCGGATGCACAAAAGATGTTTTGTGAATGACGGGTTTGTATCCTTGGAATGAGTAGATCATATTGTTACCTCTCCTAAATCCTCTCCTTCAGAGAGGACTTTGATTGATTATTTTTTGTTAACGCGAAGCTCCAGCTTCGTGTTTTATTTACTTGTTCTGTTGGTCAGGATTTATAATCCTGACCATAATAATTGCTAGATTTAAAATTCAGCTACTCTTAGATCGAGATTACCAAATCTCGACCAACCCTTCAAATATTATTTATCTTCTAAAACAAAATCCAAGGAAACTGGAAAAATTGTTTATTCTTTTGATTTAATATTGTCTGCAAATATTATTTCTTCCATTCTGTCGCCAGGTTCAATATATTTTTCTTTTGAAGAAATAGTTGAATCATTGTCAAGAGTCGCAAAAATACGATATGAGCTTTCTCCGTTAATCTTAAAAATCAAGTACACGCTCCCCTTGTCATCTAAATACTTCATTTCAATGCTTCCATCTCTGTGTTGAAGTGTAAGAGTTTTTATTTTATGACCTGACATATTGCTTGCAGTCACGTGAACATAGCGTTGCGGAAAAGGTCCAAATATACTTGACGTAATGTAATACCCAGCAAAAAGACTCAGTAAAACACCGATAAAAAGTCCTATAACTATTTTGCTCATGAATTCATCAGTTTGCTTAGTGAAATAATGTGTCCAAATACTTGTTACCGAAAATTTTCAACCTATTGATAGTCTGACGGCTAGTATCTTGTTATCCGCAACAAATATCCATCTTAACATTTCTCAATCACCACCGCAAACCCCTGCCCCACTCCGATACACAAAGTAACGAGAGCATATTTTTTGTTTTGCTCATGCAATTCGATTGCTGCTGAGTTCAGAATTCTCGCACCGCTCATTCCCAGAGGATGACCAAGCGCAAGAGCGCCACCGTTTGGGTTTACTCTCGGGTCGTTGTCTGCCAGTCCCCATGAGCGCGTACAGGCAAGCGCCTGCGCGGCAAATGCTTCGTTGAGTTCGATGATGTCCATATCGCTCATTTTCAATCCTGCTTTTTTTAGCGCGCGGTTGCTTGCTTCCACAGGACCAATTCCCATGATGCGCGGCTCCACGCCAATAACTCCGGATGAAACAATTCTTGCCTTGGGTTTAAGATTATATTTTTTGATCGCATCTTCCGATGCAAGTAAAAGTGCGCAAGCGCCATCATTGAGCCCTGAAGAATTTCCGGCAGTCACCGAACCGTCTTTACGGAAAGCAGGTTTCAGCTTGGAAAGAATTTCCATAGAAGTTTCGGGCTTGATGAATTCATCGTTCTCAAAAATTTTCGGATCGCCTTTCTTTTGAGGAATTTCCACCGGAACGATTTCCTTTTTGAATCGTCCTTTCTTTTGTGATGCAGTAGCTTTCTGCTGAGACCAAAGCGTAAACTTATCCTGATCTTCCCTTGAAATTTTATCGCGCTCCACGAGGTTTTCTGCTGTCTCGCCCATTCCGTCTATTCCATATTTGTCTTTCATCTTCGGATTGACAAAACGCCAGCCGATGCTGGAATCAAACATTTGCGCATCTCTTCCAAAAGGAGTTGAAGTTTTTGAGATCACCCAAGGCGCACGCGTCATATTCTCCACTCCGCCTGCGATCATCAAATCCGCATCGCCCACCATAATCGCTCTTGCTGCCGCAATACTTGCCGATAAACCCGATGCGCACAAACGATTGACCGTTTCTCCCGGAACGGAATAAGGCAACCCCGCCAGCAGCAAAGCCATGCGCGCCACATTGCGATTGTCATCTCCCGCCTGATTCGCGCAGCCAAAAATCACATCTCCGATTTCTTTCGGGTCAACGCTTGTATTTTTTTCGATGAGTTTTCGAATTACAATCGCTGCTAAATCATCCGCGCGGACTGCAGATAGTGTTCCACCAAAATTTCCTACTGGAGTTCGGATGCCGTCAATTAAATATGCTGTTTTCATAGGGTTACTAATAACGAATGGTTACAAATGTTACAAATTAGTGTTATTGTTAGTGTTAGTCTCTTTTTCTAATTGTTCTCTTTCTTTATTAAGCAAATCAATATTAAGAACTCTTTTAAATTTCACTTCTGTTCGCCCGAAAGATACAAGGATTCCTAATCTCAGCTTAGAAACAACAAGATAATTCTGCAATTGCTCAAAATGAGATTTTGTAAACCTATCGGAAGTTTTTATTTCAACAACAATTTGTTTGTTTACAAGAAAATCAAAATAATTTTTACCAACTATGCTTTCCTTAAATTCAACAGGAAAATAAAGTTCTTCATTAACTTCCAAACCGGAATTTCTCATACAAAGACCAAATGCTCTTTGAAATACTTTCTCTTTATGACCTGCGCCAATCTCATTATAGGTTTCAAAAGCACAATCAACAATTTTATAACTAAGTTCAGGAAATAACAGATCTACTTTCATCTTCCTATTAGTAATATTCGTAGCTATTCGTTATTGGTATCGTCTGAAAACCATTTTTTACTTGTACGATAAACCGTTCCCTTAAAAAAAGCCACATTCTGCTCTTTTTGATTTTTTACTTCTATAAGATATGTTCCGGTTTTAGCAGTTAGTGCGAGTTCCTTCGCTTCGCAGGTAAGAACATCTCCTTCCTTCACCGCAACCGGAAAGGAGATATTACAATCCAAAGCAACGCTCAGTCGTCCATGCGCATTGGAAGCAAATGCAAGCGCGCTATCCGCAAAAGAAAAAGTAATTCCACCGTGGGTGCTTCCAAAACCATTGAGCATTTCTTTTCTCACCGTCATTCTTAAAATACAATGCCCCGGCTCGATCAATATCCGTTCGATGCCGAGCCAGCGACTGAACCAATCGTTCTCGAACATTTTATCCACAACTCTGTTTGCCAGATCTTTTTCACTCATAAGACAAATATATTAAAATCACTTCTCCGCGAAAATAGTAAAACGAAAATCCATGGGATTCAAATCTGCCTTAAGCATTTCAATAAATGATTTACCATGTTTCAAATAAAAAGGAATGAAATTATCGTATCGCTCTTGCAACACATCATTTGGGAACAATTTATTTTTAATCTTTTCAATTTGATTAACAGCTGTTTCATTTTTCTGTTTAAAAGTGCGAAGCATTTTCTTTTCCAGATTATCAATTTCTTTCAAATGTTTTTGCAAATCCGCATCAACAGAAGAAGCAATCGTTGCGTCAACAAGTGATGCTTTTTGGGAAATATCTTTATAAAGTTTAGTTAGGTTTTCTTTCTCAGATTCCAACGAAATTTTTTCGTCAGAAATTGACTTAATATACTTTGCAGTCAATTCATTTATCGGCAAAAAAACATCTTCAGAATTAAGACCGAATTTGGTTAGCTTTTCAGAAACTGAAGCATCAATAATCATCACAAAATTTCTTGGAATAAGTACCGGAAAATTTATTGCGTAATGATCAAACATTTCTTTGTATTCAAGCCAGTAAGAAACCTCCGCAGGACCTCCAACATAAGCAAGGTTTGGCAGAATTTTCTGCTGATACAATGGGCGCAAAACTACGTTCGGACTAAAGCGCTCCGGATGCAATTCTATCTCTTTAATCAGCTCCGCTTTGCTGAATTTTATTTCTGTATTCTGTACATTAAACGACTCATTCGCTTTAACTATTCTTTCTCTCTGGTTATCAAGAAGATAAAATATATTAATATCACGAGGATTTACTTGCACTTTGTGATTAACTCTCTCCAGATCAGCGATCGATTTCCCAACCAATTTATGTGCAGAAGAATTCAGCAGATCATCTTTAATAACTTCGGCAAATTCTCTTTTCAAACGTGCGTCATCCGGATCAAGAACAACTAAACCATATTGCCCGAAAAGTTCGTTGACCATGTACCGTGTTGCAGAAGAAAAATCAGCATGTTTTGTGTAAGCATTTTGAAATAATTCAACTAACTCGGAAGCAGTTTTTGAATCACCTAAAACAGTTTTTAATTCTGCAATTAAATCGCCTAATCCCTTGTTCGAATATTTACCAACCACACCACCTTTTTTATTTTTCCACTCTACCTTTTTTCCGAAAAGATTTATGTGATTTACTTCATCAAAATCGTGGTCTTCGCTTGCCATCCAAAAAACAGGAACAAAATTATTTTCCGGATATTTTTTATTTAATTGTTCGGAAAGATTTATTGTAGAAATTATCTTATAAATAAAATAAAGCTGTCCGGTAAAAAGGCATAACTGATGACCGGTACAGACCGTGAATGTATTTTCTTGAAGTAATAGTTGGCAGTTGGCAATTGGCAGTTGGCAGTTCGACTTAGAATATTGTTCCGTTATTACATCCACCAACAATTTACGATTAAACTTCTGCGAGGATATATCTTTTATCGCTTGCCGAAAGGAATCAAGCACAGGCGGATATTTATAAAAAGTCACAAGCTTCGGTTCACGATCTATATAATCCAAAAAAATTTTAGAAAAAGAACCTGTCTTTGAAAATGGGATATGAGAAAATTGCATCTGCGCTGTTTTTTATTGTACCAGCTTCATTTCCTTTACGAGCTGTGTGTCTCCTGCAAATTTGTCAATCACAAATAAAGCATAGCGTATATCAAGGATAATAGCTCTCACCTGGCTGCCATCGTACATGATATCGCTTTGCACGCCTTCCCAGTTACTGTCAAATGCCACACCCACCAGATTACCCGATGCATCCAGCACAGGACTGCCGGAATTTCCACCGGTAATATGCTGGCTGGCGATAAATGCCACATGCACTTTCCCATCCTTATCGGCATATTGACCATACTCTTTCTTCTCATAAAGATCATGCAGCTTTTTAGGGACTTTAAATTCAGAACTGGTCGAATCTTCTTTTTCAATAACTCCATCCAGCGTGGTATAATAATTAAACTCAACCGCATCTCTTCCTTCATATCCATCCACCTTGCCATAAGACAACCGAAGAGTGCTGTTGGCATCGGGATAATATTTTTTCTCGGGGATAACCACTTTCAGCGCATACATATAATCCCTTTGCAGACGACTTATTTCATTCGTCAACACACTATACTGAGGTCCTATAGATCCATAAAATCCAAACGCACTTTGCGCAAGAATATAAGCCGGATCATTTTTAATGACTTTAGCTTTATCCGCGGAATATCCATTCAACAAACTGCTCACTTTCCCTTCTGAAGAAAAAATAGATTTCTTAAATATCTTTTCCGCATACTTTTCATAATCGCCTTTGTATTTCGATTCAATCGTCTTGAAAAAATCAGGATGCATGGATTTGTCCACATTTTCATAATATATTTTCAGCATCGCAACAAAAAGTTTTTTATCCGTCCCAGAGTTGTAATCTTTAAAAAACGCCTTCTCCCCTGCCTTCATCGCTTCGAGTTTTTTGGCCAACTCCTCCGGCTTTGTATCTATAAGCGATCTATAACTATTAGCAAACTTAATTATCTCTATTGCATTTATTGTCTCTGAATAATAATCCAGCACTTTCTGATAGGGAGTTAATTTTTTATAAGCAGTTTCAAAGTCACTCAAAATAGTTCCGTACTTCTTGCTCCATTCCGGATTTTTAGAAACTCGTTCCATGAATGTTTTTTCTATCTCCTGCTTTACTTTAATTCCATCGGCTCTTTCCAATCCGCGGATTTCTCCCGCCCACTTCTTATGATAGTTGCTCACGCCTGCATACTTGGAAGCATATTTAATACGCACCTCTGTACTTTTCTTCATGTCCTCCTCCCAAACTGCCAGGCGAGCGGTGCGTGCTTTCACTTTTATCGGATCCGAAACTTTCTGAATTAATTCCACAGCTTCCGAAGGAAGATACTCAGTGGTTCTGCCGGGAAAGCCAAACACCATAGTAAAATCATTTTCCTGAACACCCTTCAGCGAGATCGGGAAAAAATATCTCTGCTTGAAGGGAACATTATCCGGTGAATAATCTGCAGGGTTATTGTCTTTATCTGCATATACTCTGAACAAAGAAAAATCTCCTGTATGACGGGGCCACATCCAGTTGTCGGTATCGCCACCAAATTTACCGATAGATTCTGGAGGAGCGCCCACCATGCGTACATCTTTGAAGGTTTCCATCACGAACAGATAAAATTCATTTCCGTAAAAAAAAGATTTCACTCGCGCGTTGTAATGCGTTCCATCGGTGGATTCCTTTTCTATTTTTTTTCCTCGTGCCATAATGATGGAATCACGCTTTGTTTCACTTATACTGTTATCAATACCGTCAAGAATTTTTGAAGTTACATCTTCTATACGGACAATGAATGTAACGGTGATTCCGGGACAAGTCAGTTCATCTTTTTTATTCATCGCCCAGAATCCATTCGTAAGATAATCGTGATCCACCGAACTGTGCGCCTGTATCTGTCCGTAGCCGCAATGATGGTTGGTGATGAAAAGTCCTTCCGCAGATATCATTTCTCCGGTGCAGCCACCGGCAAATTGCAAAACACCATCCTTCAGACTCGACTTGTTTATATTATATATCTCATCCGCAGAAAGTTTGCATCCGAGTTTTTGCATATCAGTTTCGTTCAGGGCTTTTAGCAGGGATGGAATCCACATGCCTTCCTCTGCAAAAATCAAGAATGAGGAATTAAGAATTAAGAATGCAATACAGATTGTTTTTTTCATAGAATAATTTTATTTATGATTGTTTTTTTGATTGACGAAAAAAATTGGAGCGAAAACACAAAGAAACTAAATAACGAAAGAAGCCACATACTATTGACCACGCTTGTTTTGCTGAAACGCGTAGCGAGCGAAAAGAAAATAACAGAAACATCAGCAACAACAAGAATCCCATAAATGAAAAACCAATTACCATATCTTTTTTTAAGTTCAACTTTTCCTGCTCAACTTTAGCAATCGCTTCTTTTTTCTCAAACTCATAATTCATTTCTCTTCGTGTAATTTCCTTATTCTTATCTGCATTAAAGAGCGTGTCCTTTGCTATCATTGCTGCCTTGTAATGCTCGAATGCTTTTTTGTAGTTGTTGGTTTGCTCATAAAGCTTGCTAAGGTCTTCGTTACTTTCTCTTATATCGTCCAAAGAACCAATTTCATTTGCGACAGATAAAGACTTAAGCAAATACTTTTCTGCATCCGCATATTTTTTTGTTGAAGTATAAATCTCTCCAATGTTGCTTAGGACTGTTGTAATTCCACTTTTATCTCCGAGTTCTTCCACCATTTTTAATGCCTTAAAATCACAATCAAGGGCTTTGGCGTAATCTTTCTGATCATTATATACATTCCCAATATTTCCAAGATGCCTTGCAACTCCATTTTTATTTCCAAGTTCTTCATCCATTTTCAATGCCTTAAAATAATAGTCAAGGGATTTGGCAAAATCTTTTTGTTCATCATAGATAACTCCAATGTTGCCCAAAGTCATAGCAATGCTATTTTTATTTACCAACTCTTCAAATATCTTTAATGCCTTAAAGTAATAATCAAGGGATTTTGGATAATCCTTTTGTTCAGCATAGACAATTCCTATATTGCCGAGATCTGCTGCCATTCCATTTTCATCCTTTAAATCTTCGTCTATCTTTAATGCCTTGAAATAATAGTCTATTGCTTTTGGGTAATTTCCTTGCGCTTCATAGACATTTCCGATGTTATTGAACCGCTTCGAAATTCCACTTTTATCTTTTATTGCTTCATCTATCTGTAATGCCTCCAGATAATAGTTCAAAGTCTTTGGGTAATCGCCTTGACTCCAATAGACAACACCGATATTGTTGCAAGATTGCGTAACCCCTTTTTTAAAATTTAATTGTTGAGCAAGTTTCAGAGCAGTATTCCCATATTGCAAGGCAACATTGTAACTACCTATGTTTCCGTGCTCCCATGATAAATCGTTTAAGTGATTTACTTTGTTGGTGTCAAGCTTATCTTTTTTAAGAAGCGAGAGCAAAGAATCAATGGTTCGGCTACGCTCAGCACTTGATTTGCTTTGCTGAGAGAAAGAAAAACACGCAATAAATACAATACAAGAAGCAAGAATGTATTTCAAATGTTTTAAGGTGTTATTTGTACAACTCATACACAAACTCCAATCAAATCATATTCGGTTGCTTTTGTGATTTTCACTTCTGCAAAATCACCTATGCGAACGTAATTCTTCTTAGCATCCACCAAAACCAAATTATCCACATCGGGAGAATCAAATTCCGTGCGCCCCACAAAATTGCCGCCTTCCACTCTATCGAACAAAACCTTGAGAGTTTTTCCGATAATCTTCTTGTTTAATTCTATCGAGATTTTCTGCTGGAGTTTCATGACGGCTTGCGCACGTTTCTTCTTTATTGCGGGAGAAACATCATCTTTCAGTAAATGCGCATGGGTATTTTCTTCATGGGAATACGTAAACACTCCCAGCCGTTCAAACTTTGACTCCTTCACCCATTCCAACATTTCCTCATGATCTTTTTGCGTTTCACCCGGGTAACCGCAAATTAAAGTTGTGCGGATAGCAATTCCGGGAACACGTTCACGAATTTTCTCTACAACTTCAATTGTCTTTTCCTTGGTAATTCCCCTGCGCATGGACGACAGCATTTTATCCGAAATATGCTGAAGAGGAATATCCAGATAGTTGCAGATATTTTTTCTCTCACGCATCACATCCAGCGCTTCCACCGGGAATCCGCTCGGATATGCATAATGCAAACGAATCCATTCAATTCCTTCCACATCCGAAAGTTTTTCGAGAAGTTCTGCAAGGTTTCTTTTCTTATAAATATCCAAACCATAATAGGTCAGATCCTGAGCAATGAGAATAATTTCTTTCGTCCCGTTTTTCGCCAGATACTTTGCCTGCTCCACTAATTTTTCCATCGGAACAGAAACATGCTTTCCCCGCATGATCGGAATTGCACAGAAAGAACAAGGGCGGTCGCATCCTTCAGAAATTTTCAGGTAAGCATAATGAACCGGAGTGGTAAGCAAGCGCTCTCCAATCAATTCACGTTTATAATCCGCTTTGAGGGTTTTTAAAAGCGCAGGCAGATCGCGCGTTCCGAACCATGCATCTACCTCTGGCATTTCCAATTTCAGATCGTCTTTATATCGCTCACTCAAACATCCTGTAACAATCACTTTCTCAACAAAACCTTTTTCTTTCGCTTCCACGCATCGCAAGATAGTATCAATGGATTGCTGTTTGGCGTTATCTATAAAGCCACAGGTATTTATAATAATGATATTTGCATCGTCAATTTCATCTTTGTGTTCAACGGCTATATTGTTAGCTCGTAATTGTCCCATCAGTACTTCTGAATCCACAATATTCTTGGAACAGCCCATCGTAATGACATTGATTTTATTTTTTTTAAGCGTCCTTGTTTTCATTTTTTGAACATATAGTGCATATCACTATTCGAAAACAAAAATAACACTATCTTTCACTCTAAATTTTTTTTCGAAAACAATATATTATCCACTAAATATTTTTACTTATGAAAGAAGTTTACATTGTATCAGCCGTAAGAACTCCGCTGGGAAGTTTTGGAGGTTCTTTAAAAGACATTTCCGCAACAAAACTTGGAGCAACCGCCATTAAAGGCGCGCTTGCAAAGATCAATCTTGATCCGAAAGAAGTGCAGGAAGTATTGATGGGAAGCGTTCTGCAGGCAAACCTGGGACAAGCGCCTGCGCGTCAGGCAGCAAAGTTTGCAGGGCTGCCGGACAATGTTCAATGCACAACCGTGAATAAAGTTTGCGCATCAGGAATGAAAGCTATCATGCTGGGAGCACAATCCATTATGCTTGGCGATGCCGATGTGGTGGTTGCAGGCGGAATGGAGAACATGAGCCAGGTTCCTTTCTATTCCGAAAATATGCGATGGGGGAATAAATATGGAAATGTAACTATGGTTGATGGACTTGCAAAGGACGGCTTGATCGATGTATATCACAATTACCCAATGGGAGTTGCCGCTGATCTTTGTGCTAAGGAATGTAACATTTCAAGAAAAGAACAGGATGATTTCGCAATTGAGTCCTATACGCGTTCAGGCAACGCATGGAAAGCAGGAAAGTTCAATGATGAAATTGTTCCGGTAGAAATCCCACAGCGTAAAGGCGATCCCATTCTTTTTAAAGAAGATGAAGAATATAAGAATGTAAATTTTGCAAAAGTTCCTGAACTTCGTGCTGCATTTACAAAAGACGGCAGCGCGACTGCTGCAAATTCTTCTACTATGAATGACGGAGCGGCTGCAATTGTTATGATGAGCAAAGAAAAAGCCGATAAGCTCGGATTAAAACCTATCGCGAAAATAAAATCGTATGCCGATGCTGAACAAGCGCCTGAATGGTTCACCACCACTCCATCGCTTGCTGTTCCGAAAGCGGTTGCTAAAGGCGGATTACAAATGAGCGACATAAATTATTTTGAACTCAATGAAGCCTTTTCGGTTGTAGGACTTGTGAATATGCAAAAGATGAAACTTGATCCTAAAAAAGTAAATGTTAACGGAGGTGCAGTTTCTCTCGGACATCCACTCGGATGTTCAGGAGCTAGAATTGTTGTTACGCTTATTAATGTGCTGAAACAAAACAAAGCAAAATACGGTGCTGCCGGAATCTGCAATGGAGGCGGAGGAGCGAGCGCGATAATTATAGAAAATATTTAATTAAAAATTAGGATTTAGGAATAAGGATTTAGGATTTAAATACACATGACTAAAGAAGAGTTAAAGAAGAGGACTAATACTTTTGCTTTAAGAGTATTCAAATTCTTAATGGCATTTGAATATAGTAAACCTGTTAGTGTAGTATCAAACCAACTCTTCAGAGCCGCCTCATCAGTTGCCGCAAATGACAGGTCTGCTTGCAGGGGAAAATCAAATGCCGACTTTCTGAATAAATTAAAAATTGTAGACGAAGAAGCCGATGAAAGTTTATTCTGGCTTGAATTCATAAGAGATTTAGAAATTAAATCCGATAAAAAAGAATTAGATATACTGATCAAAGAAGCAAATGAATTAGTTTCAATCTTTTCCGCTGCTATCCGAACAATAAAATCTAAAAATTCACAATCGTCACAATCATTAAAGGCTGTTGAATCCTAATTCTTAAATCCCTAATCCTAAATCTGGATGTTTGGCATCTGCAATCTATCAATCGTTCCCTGCCGCAAAGACCCATCCGATAAATCGGAAATGGTAACGCAACTTTTGTTTGGCGAACATTTCCAATTGTTGGACACAAAAGGAAACTGGCAGCTTATCCGCATAGCGTACGATGGCTACGAATGCTGGATAGATAAAAAACAATTTCTTCCGCTGAGCGAGAAAACAATAAATGGAATAAAAGATTCCACTACTGCACTTACTACCGATTTGGTTCAGTTGGCCTCCCCTCTGACGGAATCCGATACTCGTCAGAGTCATCGGACCCAACCTTCTCTGGAGCAACAACACATTCCTATTGTGCTTGGAAGTTCGTTGCCAAAATACAAAGAGAATTGTTTTTGGCTCGGAAAAGAAAAATATTCTTTTGAAGGAGCAGTAGGTTTTCCTTTTGAAAAAACGAAAGCCATCCCTTGTGGGGAGGGTGTGAGTGGGGTGGCTGCATGGTATCTAAACACTCCTTACCTCTGGGGCGGACGTTCCCCTTTCGGAATTGACTGTTCCGGTTTTACACAGATGGTTTTCAAATTGAACGGCATCCAACTCCAGCGTGATGCATGGCAGCAGGCAGAACAAGGAAAAGTTTTAAGCTTTCTGGAAGAAGCTCAGACAGGTGACCTTGCTTTCTTTGACAACGAAGAAGGTAAGATCGTTCATGTAGGGATTATTACCACCCCCTCCATCCCGATAGCCATCGGGACCCCCAAAGGGGTAGAGTTGCGCGCCCAATCTCCTTCCCCTTTGGGGAAGGTTGGGATGGGGTGTATCCACGCCTCCGGAAAAGTACGCATAGACAAACTCGACCATCACGGAATTTTTAATGAGGAAACAAAAAAATATTCTCACCGGCTCAGGGTAATAAAGCGCTGTCTGTAATTGTTAAAATACATCAACCTTGTCCTGGTATGTTTTACTTGCCCTAAAGCTCGTACGTCCATTTGCTACTATCTGCGAATTTATACCATTTAGAATTATAAATTAGTCCTATAAGCCGACAAATATAGTTTGTAAGAGGTTAATGATTTTATTCTCTTTATAGTGATCTGCTCCTGTATGGTTTTGTCGAGATGATCCTGTAAGTGCTGTATGGTGAGATG
>JACRAL010000046.1 GCA_016213435.1 Bacteroidota bacterium | reverse complement strand
TTAAAGTAGTTGTTGATTTGCATTTTTCTGCCAATCAACAAAACTATTAACCACACACAAACACATCCTGCATATTTCAATGAACTATAGACTGTTAATTTAATGCGTAAAACCTGAGTCCACCACCAACAGCTCATGCCGGAACTGATAAATTCCTTTGTGCGATACATGCTGTTATTATAGGTGGTTCTCCTTCTTCTGCATCAGGAGGTACAACCCCATATACTTATGCTTGGACATCTATCCCTGCTGGATTTAGTGCAAATGTTGCGAATCCAACTGTAACTCCTAATAGTGGCGTAACTACATATAATCTTTTAGTTACTGATGCTAACGGATGTACAAGTACTGATGGAGTAGTGATAACTGTTAATCCATTACCAACCGCAATCTTCACTTTCCCAGCAAACAGCCTTTGCATAACAAATCCTATCAGTCCTATTCAATTTACATATTCCGGAACCGGAGCTGTAAGCTGGTCATGGGATTTTGGAGACCGGCTTTCTGCTTCCGGGCAAAACACATCTTCTTTACAAAATCCAACACATAGCTATATTTCACCGGGATCTTATCTGATAACTCTTATTGTAACCAACAGTTATGGTTGTGCAGCAGTAAGCACACAAATAGTCAACATTGTGTCAGACTGTTGTGCTTTAGCAATTGCTTATGATGATAACCTCATTCCTTCAACAACAATCACATCAAATACAATCTGGGGAATGAGTTACAACAATTACAAATTGAATAAAACCTATACTGTTAAAGCGCCTTATGTTCTTACAGTAGACAATAATGTAACCATTAAATTTGGCCCGCTTGGTAAAATTATAGTTGAAAATGCAGGTTCAACAAGCGCTGGGGCGCAGCTTGTGCTGAACCCAGGCGCTAAACTTACCTCAGTAACATCCTGCCCAGTGATGTGGCAGGGAGTAGAAGTGTGGGGAAATGCCAGCAAGGGAAGTTCAAATAATGCAGGATACGGGCAAGGAAAAATCACTATGAATGCAGGAACCACCATTGAAAATGCGCATATAGGGGTTTTGCTCGGAAAATTTATATGCAGCCCGGATTGGGATATATGCAGCCCATTGGTGGTATCTAATGGAGGAGGAATCATTATGGCAAATGGCGCAAATTTTAATAACAATGCAGTGAGTGTACGGTTTTTACCCTATACAAAATCAAACACAAGCATTATTCAATCCTGTACTTTTTCAGCGCCAGCCCTTCTTGATCCCGGATATAACTCCAATATCTCCGGATATCACTATTTCAATGATGCCAATCCTTATTATGCGCTCGCTAATGGATTGGGTATGGGTGTATGGCATATATCTCTCTGGGGAGTAAAATATGTGCAGTTTTATGATAACACTTTTAATGGCATATATGGAGAATCAATTCTTGCTATTGACTCGCGGTTTTATGCGCAAAAAATAAGCACAGGAAACATATTTAATGTTTCTCCTAATAACCTATGGGGGTTGATTCATATTATTAATACTGTTTCAAGTCCTGAATACTATCATATAATACAAGATAATATTTTTAATGTTAATTTCTTTAACAATTACCCGGGAATAAACATTGAAGGAAGCCAGAGTGCAGATTTGATCTCCGGTAATTTTTTTAATCCTTCAGTGATACCAATCCCATCCGGAGCGAACGCACAGGCAGACGGGATTAGATTAAGTAATTCCTCCGGATTTAAAATTTATGGTAATAATTTTAATATTCTTTTCCGAGGGATACAAGTTTATAATTCAGGAGTCGGAGGAGGAAATATAGGATTTCCGGGCGGGAATAGTTTTACGCAATGCCACACCAGTATACTTGCTTTTACTAGTAATGCAAGTAATATTGGAAACCCAAAGTTGCAGATAAAGTGCAATAATTTTGATAACCATCTTCCACAATATTATAACGATGCGCCTTTGACTGATGCCAACATATCCAGCGCTGGTGCTCTTGCAGACCAGGGAGTGAATACGAGTACTACCGACCCGGATCCGAACAAGGATAAAAAACCTGCAGGGAATGAATTTTTGCAAGTACGTAATCCTCCAGACCCGCCTAATGATAAAAATCAAATATCTGCTGATCATCATTACGTCTATTATCGTCATAATCGTGACGCGAATAAACAATTGAAGATACTTCCTAACCAGACCAATTCTCCTAAATTTATTACAATAGCAAACACCGGTGTGGACAAAAAAATCAGCTCCTGTGATCCTTATCCTTGCCTCTGCCAGCCTAACTGCTGCCACCTTATGCAGCTAAGCACTCAGGCAGTTCAACTGCAAACACTGAAGCAGTCATACAATACTGTGTTTGCCACTCTTGATAAAGGGCAAACGGCACAACTGCTTGCTGCCATTGGTCAGGCAGGAAATGTTCTCCTGCGGCTTGCTGCACCGGGGAATAATGCAAAGACTAAACATGGCATCCATGATGATGATGACCATGATGGTAAGAATAATCAATGCAAAGATCTGCCGGACCCGGGAGAGCTTAAAGAACTTTTAATAAGAAACTCTCCTCTTTCAGATGAAGTTCTGATCTCTTTCATTACCCGTAAATGTGAAACGCCTCCGGGCATTTTTAAAGAAGTGATGATGCCCAATCTTCCTGTATCCGACACCGTGCTAATAAACGCCCTGCTGCCAAAAATTAAAACCTTGCCTACAGGCATAGCAAATCAGATAATGGATTTGCAGGGAAACAATTCTGTTTACAGAACCCTTACTTCCATAGTGCGGGATATTAATTCGACTGAAACGCAGAGGGCGCAGGCGCTCAGCGAAGTGATTGAGTATTACGTTCAAGCTGATTCGTTGGATAAATTAACTGCCTTATTGGAAAACGAAGGAACGGATTATGCCAACCAACTGCTGGCAGGATTGTACCTGGCAGACAGCAACCTTACGGCTGCTTCGGGAAAACTTAATCTCCTGCCTAATTCCACTCCTGCAGATCAGGCATATATTAACCTGAACAGGATGCTCATTACCCTTGGCTCAGAAGGCAAAACCGTGTTTGCCATAGACAGCGCGCAGGAGCAATTGGTAAGGCAGATTGCAGCGATGCCTGCATCCTGCCTTGCACGAACCAATGCAAGAGCCATTTTATTGCTTGTGTTCAACGAGCGGTTTTTGGAAGAAATTCCTTCTTCGCCTCAGCTAAGAATGGCACAAAATCAAGAGGAGATACCCACTGAAATAACCACAGAAACAGAAAACAGTATCTATCCGAATCCTGCCAATGAAAATGCTGAATTGCATTATCAATTATCTGCCGGAGAAAGCGGAACGCTGGACATATTTTCTATTGTAGGTAATAAGGTGGCTTCATATCCCATTCCCTCAACTCAGGAACAGTTCATCATCCCTGTTAAAAGTTTCCAGAACGGGCTTTACTTGTATCGTTTCTCAGTGAACGGAGAATTGATGGAAGAAGGAAAGTTAGTAGTCATCAACAAATAAGCTGCAATGAAAAGATTTTTTTGTTTCTTATTGTCTATTGTCTACTGTCTACTGTCTATTATTTCTTTTTCCCAAACATGGAATAAAGTAGGGGCCGGAGTTGAGGGAGGAGGAGGAATAGAAGGACTTGGAATATACAAGAACGAACTCTATTATGGAGGAGGCTATTCTTCGCATCCATACATCAACATTGCAAAATGGGATGGAAATATTTGGACGCCTGTTGACAGCGCTGCTTATGGTTTTCCCTATTGCTTTTTAGAATACAATAATGAACTGTATATGGGTGGGCATTTTTATTCAGTACAAGGAACCTCGTCATGGGACATTGCAAAATGGGATGGAACACAATGGTTATCCTTAGGCAGCGGAGTAAGCGGCAACAGCTACATTCAAGCTCTGACGGTTTTTAACGGAGAGGTTTACGCAGCAGGAAATTTTTCAAGCATTGGCGGAGTAGCTACAAAAGGCATTGCCAAATGGAACGGAACAAACTGGTCAGCGGTAAGTGGAGGATTGCAGGGTGGATCCACTGTGCCCTATGCACACGCTTTGATTTTTAAAAATGAATTATATGTAGGGGGTGATTTTGACATGGCGGGTAATATTTGGGCTGCCGACATTGCCCGTTGGAACGGAATCAAATGGGATTCGGTTGGAACAGGAATTCCTTACAGCAGCAGAGTAGAGTGCTTCCTGATTGATACAACAAATGATTTTCTGTATGCAGGGGGAGCATTTTATAAGGGCGGAGTTGCCAAGTGGGATGGATATATGTGGACAAAATTAGACAGCGGATTAAGCGGCAATGTTTATTCATTGGCTATGTATCACAACCAGTTGTATGCGGTTGGTTGGCTCAACACAACAACAGATAATCTTTGGGGGGTAGTACGCTGGAATGGCGCCTGCTGGGAAGCGGTAGGAGGCGGTACCACTTATGCTAGCGGTCTAAATTCTGCAATAGTTTACAAGGATGAGTTATATGTGGGAGGAGGGTTGCTTGATGCAGGAGGAGATACTTCTATTAAATGGCTTGCCCGCTGGTATAGTCCCTCTGATACAACCTGTAAGTTTGTACTTCTGCCCCTTATAGAATCCATGCATTCGCTTAGCGCTCCCAGCGGAGTGGCAGATACTTTTTATTATACAGATTCTGCGGCTGTGCAATTTTACAACAACATTGCCAGCGCAAGTTCATGGCAATGGAACTTTGGAGATGGGAAAAACGGGAGCGGAAAAATACCCCTGCATTATTACAACAGCGCAGGAACTTATACGGTTTCGGTAATTGTAAATTATCCGTATGGTCCAAAAGGACCCTGCATTGATACAACTTATAAAACAATAACTGTGATTTATGGAACAGCCGGAGTAAACGAAATAAAAACTTTACTGCCTCATTTCAAAGTGTTTCCTAATCCGGCAAAGAGGGAAATAAATATCGAGTTGACCGCCTCACCCCAGCCCTCTCCAAAGGAGAGGGGGTTTGTTGCACGGGTAAAAAACGCTCTTGGTCAAAATATCTTTGAGCAGAAGTTTGAGAAGGAACTGAAAATAAATACTTCCGCTTTTAAACAAGGGATTTACTTTGTTGAGGTTTGCGACCTCACCCCCAACCCCTCTCCAGGAGGAGAGGGGAGGTTGTGCCATACAGAAAAAATTGTTTTGGAATAGAAAGATAAAATGCTTCTTAATCTTGAACAAAGCGGCAAAACTGTGTTTGAAATGGACAGCGTGCAGGAGCAATTGGTAAGACAGACTGCAACAATGCCGGTATCCAGCCTTGCCCGAACCAATGCAAGAGCCATTTTATTTATTGTATTTCACGAGCAGTTCAGCGATGAGTTCCAGTTGAACAGCAGCCTGCGCATGATGCAGATGAATCCTGAAACCAATGAATATCAATTTACCCCGGAGCATAAATACCTCGGAGAAAATTATCCTAATCCTTTTAATCATACTACGGTTATTCCTTACATCCTTTCTGAAGGAAGTGCGGGTGTGATAAGAATTCATGACATCAACGGCAAACTGATGGGTTCTTTTGCATTGGTGGAAGGAATCAACCAATTGCAATTGAATACGAATGATTGGGAAAGCGGAGTTTATACCTATAGCATGGAGATAGATGGAATGGAAATGGAACACAGAAAAATGGTATTGATAAAAGAATAAACGATGCTAAAAAGAATTACATTGCCTGTACTATTTTTTCTGTGTTTGTCCCAAATAAATACAGCACAAACATGGAATGCACTTGGAAAATGTTTTTGGGGTGTTGCAGGATCAGGATTCGATAATATGGAAGTGTACAAAAACAAATTGTACATATCCGGTTATTTGGATACCTCCTGCGTTAATCCCAATAATTATAAACGGCTGATTATTTTTGACGGACAAAGCTTTGACACATTGCCGGGAGGCATAGATGCCGATGTTTATAGTTTAACCGTATATAATGACACCTTGGTTTTGGGCGGTGGTTTTACATACACAGGAACAGATCCATGGCCTAGTACTTCTAACACTTATGGACTTGCTAAATGGGATGGAAACAATTGGTCAACAGGTCATGTTTTTTATAATGACGGGGTTATAAATGCCGTTGCTGTTTACAAAGGAGAGTTATATGTTGGAGGTAATTTTACACAAATCAATGGACAGCCCTTTGGTCGCATAGCAAAATGGAACGGCAGCCAATGGACAAACGTGGGAGGAAGTTTTTATGGTGACAATGCTGTAGATTGCATGACCGTTTTTAATAACGAATTGTATGTTGGAGGACATGTAAGTTTGCCCAATGTTTCCAATAACTACTATAATTGTGTTCGGTGGAATGGCACTAAATGGGACAGCGTAGGCGGAAAGTTTGGACCCAATTGGGTAATCTCTTTATGTGCTGATACAATAAATAATAAACTCTATATAGGAGGAGGAATTACTTACGCAGGTACTGTTCCTGTTTGGTCTGTAGCCCAGTGGGATGGAACAAATCTTTCTTCTCCGGGTGGATTTGGAATTACTGATGGGGCTTATACAATGGCAATGTATAATAATGAGCTTTATGTCGGCAGCTTGGCATTCCGTGATACAAACTTTGCAAAGTATAATGGAAACAATTGGATTCCCCTAAAAGTAAATCATAATGGCGGAGTCAATGCTCTTGGTGTTTATAATGGCAACTTATATGCAGGTGGAAGTTTTGATTCCATAGGGGGAATTGCCGCAAAAAATATTGCCTGCTATGGCAGCACCTGCCCGCAGGGAGTGGGAGTGCAAGAGCTGCAGGTTTCAGGTTTAAAGTTTAAGGTTTATCCTAATCCTGCAAAAAACAATATCACCATAGAAACAACAGAAGATAAAAAGTTTGTAGTTCACATTACTAACCCACTCGGACAGCAAATCATCACACAATCTTTCCAGAAAAAAACAGAAGTGAATGTTTCTTCATTCTGCAAAGGATTGTTTTTAGTGGAAGTGTGTGATGAGAAAGGGGTGAAGTGTCATACAGAAAAGGTATTAGTTGAGTAGAGAAAATTATCCTAATCCGTTTAACAACACCACGATAATTCCATACATTTTACCTGAAGGAAGCAACGGTATGATACGGATTTATGATGTGAACGGAAAGCAGATCGGTTCCTATAATTTAATGGAAGGAATTAACCAATTGCAAATAAGCACGAATACCTGGAACAGCGGAGTATATACGTATAGCATGGACATAGATGGAATGGAAATGGAACACAGAAAAATGGTATTGATAAAAGAATAAAAAATGTCTAAGAAAACGCGTGTAATAATAATGCTGTTTGTATTGGCAAATGCCGGTGTATTTTCACAAAGCTGGTCAGGATTAGGCAACTGCCTTTCCGGATACAATACCGGCAAAATGATTGACTACCAAAACAATTTATATATAGCAGGAGCGGGTATTGCCTCCTGCAGCAATATGAAGGACACCGGTTTGATTTTTTTTGACGGACAAAAATTTAATCCTGTATCAGGAACAGAGGATGCTGAAATTTATGATATGACAATTTACAATGATACTTTAGTTTTGGGCGGTGGTTTTACATACGCAGGAACAGATCCATGGCCTGGACCTAATACAACTTATCATCTTGCAAAATGGAATGGCAGCAATTGGTCAACAGGTAATGTTTTAGGTGACGATGGTTTTGGAATATATGCCGTTGCTGTTTACAAGGGAGAATTATACATCGGGGGCAACTTCACTCAAATCAATGGACAGCCCTTTGGTCGCATAGCAAAATGGAACGGCAGTCAATGGACAAGTGTAGGAGGAGGTTTCCCTCTTACTAATTGCAATTATGTAATAGATTGTATGGCGGTTTTTAACGGGGAGTTATATGTAGGTGGAGAAATATCTTTACCAAATGGTCCGAATGGAAATTGCTACAACTGTGTCCGTTGGAATGGAGCAAAATGGGATAGCGTTGGAGGACAGATTGGTCCGGGGGATGTATTTGCCCTTTGTCCGGATACTGTAAATAATAAACTTTATATAGGAGGACCCATTTCCTATGCCGGAAGTAATACTGTTCATACAGTTGCTGTATGGGATGGAACTACACTTTCTGCGCCAGGTTGGTGTCCTGTTGATGGCGCCCCAACTTTGGCAATGTTTAAAAATGAATTATATGTTGGCGGCTTGGGATTTAACGACACCATTCTGGCAAAGTATAATGGGAGTAGTTGGGCAATTGTAGATAAAAGACATAATGTTGGTATTAATGCCCTTTGTGTTTACAATGGAAATTTATATGCAGGTGGGAGTTTTGACTCCATAGGTGGCGTTGCCGCAAAAAACATTGCCTGCTATGGCAGCACCTGCCCGCAGGGTGTGGGAGTGCAAGAGCTGCAGGTTTCAGGTTTAAAGTTTAAGGTTTATCCTAATCCGGCAAAGAGGGAGATAAACATCGAGTTGACCGCCTCACCCCAGCCCTCTCCAAAGGAGAGGGGGTTTGTTGCACGGGTAAAAAACTCTCTTGGTCAAAATATCTTTGAGCAGAAGTTTGAGAAGGAACTGAAAATAAATACTTCTGATTTTAGGAAAGGAATTTACTTTGTCGAGGTTTGCGACCTCACCCCCAACCCCTCTCCAGGAGGAGAGGGGAGGTTGTGCCATACAGAAAAAATTGTTTTGGAATAGAAAGATAAAATGCTCCTTAATCTTGATCAAAGCGGCAAAACCGTTTTTTAAATGACATTAAGAGCCTGTTTAAATTTCATAATAAAGGTTTACAGGTATCGATTTCTGAACTTTTTGAACTATATGGGGCATTGAATTTTAAATAAAAATGCAGATTGTGGGTTTTATAAAATGTCATATTAAATTTCTCTAATGAAATTTAAACAGGCTCTAAGCAGGGATATATTATTGTCATAAATACTTTTGTCTTTCCAAATAAAATTTGCACCTTTACAACTTCAATTACTAAACTAACCTCTCTGACAATGAAAAAATACCTTCTGTGTTTTGTGTTTGTTTCTTCGGCCTTCTTGTTTTCTTTAAGGGCTCAGGATATTCACTTTTCTCAATACAGCCTTACCCCAATGCTTGTTAACCCTGCACAGGCAGGTGCCTACAAAAGTGTGGAGGGAATTGTTAATTATAAAACCCAGTGGACCAGTATTTCTCCTAATGCATATAAAACAATGATGTTCACTTTTGACGGACGCATCATGCAGAAAAAATGGAGAACCAAATGGCTTGCAGCAGGTTTAAATATTTACAATGACAAAGCAGGTGATGGTAAAATGGGTACCATGCAGACAACGGCTTCTATGGGATATCATATTATGATAAACGATAAGAGCACTCTTGGAGGTTGTTTGTTCGGAGGATATGCCCAGCGCAAAATTGACTACAGTAACCTCACATGGGATGAACAGTATCAAAATGGCTCGTACAATAATATTAATCCTACGGGGGAAGAAGCCTTTCAAACCAATAATAAATTCGGTTATCCCGATGTTGGAATGGGAGTTCTTTATCAATATACAAAAGGGCAAATGTATTCCACTGCAAATGATATGTTGGTGATTCGTACAGGAGTTTCTCTTTTCCATTTGAATCATCCCAAATATTCCTATTACAGTACCCCTGGCGAAAAACTTTATACAAAAGTATTAGGACATGCGGATGTACTCGTTGGCATAAAGAATACCAAGATTGCCCTCATGCCCGGTTTTATTTATATGCAGCAAGGACCTTCTGCTGAAATTTATCCCGGATGCTTTGTTCGCTATATGCTTCGGGAACAATCACGGTTTACTGGCTTTGTGAAAGGCGCTTCCATCACAGTTGGAACTCACCTGCGTGCAAACGATGCTGTAATTCCTTCTATTCAGTTTGAAGTAGCGGAATATACGGTTGGATTCAGCTATGACATGAATGTGTCAGGTTTAAAATCCGCCACATCCGGAAGGGGTGGTTTTGAAATTTCCCTGCGCTATGGAAATCCAAATCCATTCTTATATAAATCAGCGGCAAGTTTTCAATGATTTTGATCAGGTTATTAGTTTATTCTCGACTCCCATAGTTCAAAACTTTGGGAGTTTTTTTATTCCTCCGATTGCTACTCAATCTTACATTTGTACCTGCTTCGCTGATTCCGGCAATCGGAATGAGGCGCACATCTTATTATCTTATTTTATATGAACCTTGAACAATTCATCAATTCATCCCTCGGCAGAAAAACGGTCATGGCCGCAACCGGCTTGTTCCTCTGCGTGTTTCTTGTGGAACACCTTTATGGAAATCTTCTTCTCTTCTTTAATGATGGAGGAGTTGCATTTGTGCAATATTCACACGATGCAGTGCACAGCATAATTATCCGCTCGATAGAGGTTTTTCTATTTGTGGCCATATTGCTGCATATTGTTCAGGCCACTTATCTCACCCGTCAAAACAACAATGCACGCCCCGTAAAGTACGCTGTTTACAAAGTAGGTGAAACAAGTAATTGGTTTTCGCGCAACATGGGAATTACCGGAAGTTTGATTTTCTTTTTCATCGTGGTTCATCTTTGGCAGTTCTTTCTTCCATACAGAATAACCGGAGAAATTGGAGGTGAAGGACAAATGAATGTTGCGCAAGCTGTAAAATTGGCTTTTCAAAACGGATGGTATGTTTCGCTTTATGTTGTATCGGTTGCCATTCTTTCGTTTCACCTCAATCATGGATTTCAATCTGCATTCAGAAGTTTAGGATTAAACTCAAGAAAACATGCGCAGCTTCTCTCACTCGCTGGAAGCTTCTTCGCATTTATAATTGTAGGCGTTGGGTTCGCATCGTTTCCTATTTTATTTTACTTCGGCATTGCCGGTTCAACTATTTGATATATGACAAAACTAAATTCCAAAATTCCGGAAGGAGAGCTTCAAACCAAGTGGACGAAGTATAAATCTACTGTTCCACTCGTGAATCCTTCAAACAAGCTAAACATTGAAATTATTGTGGTGGGTTCAGGGCTTGCAGGAGCATCGGCTGCCGCATCGCTTGCCGAACTCGGCTATAAAGTAAAATGTTTCTGCTTTCAGGATTCTCCCCGAAGGGCGCACTCCATTGCTGCACAAGGCGGAATCAATGCGGCAAAAAATTATCAGAACGATGGTGACAGCGTTTACAGATTGTTTTACGACACCATCAAAGGTGGCGATTACCGCGCCCGCGAAGCCAATGTTCACCGTCTTGCCGAAGTTTCTTCTGCGATCATTGATCAATGCGTTGCACAAGGTGTTCCTTTTGCGCGTGAATACGGAGGATATTTGGATAACCGTTCATTTGGTGGAACTCAAGTTCAACGGACTTTTTATGCTGCAGGACAAACCGGTCAGCAGCTTTTACTCGGAGCATATTCCGCTTTAGCAAGACAAATCGGAAAAGGTTCTGTAACAATGCACACGCGTCATGAGATGCTGGATGTAGTGATTATTGACGGAAAAGCAAGAGGGATTATTGCGAGAGATCTGGTTTCAGGAAAACTTGAAAGGCATTTTGGTCATGCTGTGCTGCTTTGCACCGGAGGTTACGGAAATGTTTTTTATCTATCCACCAACGCAATGGGCTGCAATGCAACTGCAATCTGGAAAGCGCATAAAAAAGGTGCATTCTTTGGCAATCCTTGCTACACACAAATTCATCCAACCTGCATTCCTGTTTCGGGCGATCATCAGTCAAAATTAACATTGATGAGCGAGTCGCTGAGAAATGACGGACGTATCTGGGTTCCTAAAGCAAAAGGAGACACACGCAAACCAAATGAAATTCCTGAAGAAGAAAGAGATTATTATTTGGAAAGAAGATATCCTGCCTTTGGAAATCTGGTTCCTCGCGATGTGGCTTCACGTGCCGCAAAAGAGCGTTGCGATGCAGGTTACGGAGTAGGCGCTTCAAAAATGGCAGTGTATCTCGACTTCGCATTTAACACCTTGCGCTATGGACAAATTGAAGCAAATAAACATAACATTCACAATCCTTCGAAAGAAGAACTTGTAAAACTCGGCAGAGAAGTAATTAAAGAGAAATACGGAAACCTCTTTGAGATGTACGAAAAAATAACAGGAGAAAATCCTTTTGAAGTACCGATGCGCATCTATCCTGCCGTGCATTACACCATGGGCGGACTTTGGGTAGATTATGATCTGATGACAACCATTCCGGGAATGTACGCGCTTGGCGAAGCAAATTTTTCCGATCACGGAGCAAATCGTTTGGGCGCATCTGCACTCATGCAAGGCTTGGCTGACGGATATTTTGTAATCCCATATACCATCGGCTCTTATCTTTCTACAGACATAAGAACAAAAGCAATTTCTACCGATCACCCCGCATTTGTGGAGACAGAGAAAAAAGTTCAGGAGCAAATAGACAAGTTGATGCACATCAAAGGCACAAGATCGGTTGACCATTTCCACAAGCAACTTGGAAAGATCATGTGGGATAAATGCGGAATGGGTCGCAATGAAAAGGGATTGACCGCAGCTATTTCCGAGATCAGCACACTTCGTGAAGAATTTTGGAAAGATGTTCGTATTCCAGGAGGACAGGATGAAATGAATACAGAACTGGAAAAAGCAATGCGTGTGGCAGATTTCCTTGAACTCGGAGAACTGATGTGTAAAGATGCGCTTCACAGAAAAGAATCCTGTGGAGGACATTTCCGTGAGGAATATCAAACTGAAGAAGGCGAAGCAAAACGCGATGATGATAATTTTACATACGCAGCAGCTTGGGAATTCAAAAATGTTGGCGAATGGGAATTAAATAAAGAAGATCTGAACTATCAGGTTGTTCATCCATCACAGCGCAGTTATAAGTGATAATTCGTCATTGCGTAAAAAGCGAAGCAATCTCAAAATAAAAAAACTATGAATCTTACTTTAAAAGTCTGGAGACAAAAGAACGAAAAAGACAAAGGCGCTTTTGTCACATACCAAGTTGATGGAATCTCTCATGAGATGTCTTTCCTCGAGATGTTCGATGTGCTGAACGAACGTCTCATCCAAAAAAACGAAGAGCCGATTGCTTTTGATCACGATTGCCGTGAAGGCATCTGCGGTATGTGTTCCATGTTCATCAATGGCCGCGCTCACGGACCTTGGACCAGAACTACCGTTTGCCAGCTTCACATGCGTGCATTTAAGGATGGTGAAACCATCGTCATTGAACCCTGGAGAGCAAAAGGTTTTCCTGTTCTGAAAGATCTGATGGTAGACCGCTCTGCCTTTGATCGTATTATTGCTGCCGGAGGATTTGTTTCGGTGAACACCGGAAACCCACAGGACGCAAATTGCCTTCCTGTTCCCAAACATGATGCGGATGAATCGTTCAGCGCTGCTTCTTGTATTGGCTGCGGAGCTTGTGTAGCTTCCTGCAAAAATTCTTCAGCAATGCTTTTTGTTGCAGCAAAGGTTTCTCAGCTTGCTCTTCTTCCGCAAGGACAAGTTGAAAGAAAACAACGCGCACTCAGCATGGTTGCACAAATGGATGCAGAAGGATTTGGCAATTGCACGAACACCGGTTCCTGCGAAGCAGAATGCCCGAAAGGAGTTTCACTTACTCACATCGCACGTTTAAATCGGGAATACCTGATGGCAAATATCGCTGAGTAATCTGCAATAAAAATTCAATGGACAAAAATAATATCACCACCGCATTTACCTTAGACGGATACCGTATTACAAAAAATCTTGGTATTGTGAGAGGAATAATCGTGCGTTCCAGAAGCATTGTGGGAAATATTGGAGCAAGTTTTCAAACACTTTTTGGAGGAAATATTTCTATCTATGCAGAACTCTGTGAAAAAGCACGGGAAGATGCGTTCGAAATTTTAGTTGCTCATGCCCAACAGACTGGCGCAAATGCAATCATCGGAATGCGTTATGACGCAAATGAGATTGCGCAAGGCGTTACAGAAGTTCTTGCATACGGCACTGCCGTTGTTGTGGAGAAAAATTAAAAACCCCCTCCAACTCCCCCGAAGGGGGAGGGTTACACGCCCAAATTCCTTCCATTAAGGAAAGTCCGAATGTGTTTTTACTTTTACTTTTGTACATGGCAAAACCAAAGCAGAATAATGCTCCCGCTCCCCGAAGAGCAGAGCAAGGTGCGCAAGTTCCCCCCTTTGGGGGGATAAAGGGGGGCTGGGTATTTTTTGTTCTGATTGTTACATTCTTTGTCCTCTCTCCTTCTCTTCAAAATAAGTTTGTCAATCTTGACGATACGCAGTACATCATTGAGAATCCGGTTGTAAAAAATCTGAGCACTGAAAATCTCAAATTGATTTTCTCAGAGCGATTTGTTGGGAATTACCAGCCAATTACCATGCTCACTTATTTAATGGATTATAAAATATTTGGATTAAATCCCTTTGGGTTTCACTTAGTGAATTTGATTTTTCATTTGCTGGGAACCTTTTTTGTGTTTCTTATTATTAAAAAGCTTTCAGGCAATGATCAGACTGCATTCATTACTTCCCTCTTATTCGGCATTCACCCTTTGCATGTCGAATCGGTGACATGGATTGCAGAAAGAAAAGATGTGCTCTATGGATTCTTCTTTTTGTGGGCATTGTATTTATATATTCAGCCCATCCCTGCCCTTCCCGAAGGGAAGGAAATACGTACTACAAGTCCTTCCGTTCGGGAAGGATTTAGGATGGGCTTGTGTTTACTTCTTTTCCTCCTCTCCCTCCTTTCCAAAGCCCAAGCGGTTGTTCTTCCGGTAGTTTTTTTCGCGGTTGATTTCCTGGTGAACAGAAAATTTACGAAGAAAACTATTTTGGAAAAAATTCCATTCTTTGTTCTGGCAGTTGCCTTTGGATTGATCGCCATAAAAGTGCAGGGAAAAGCAGGAGCCATGCAAACGTTTCAATACTTCCCGTTTTATGAAAGAATTCTTTTTTCCTGCTATGCTCTGATGACCTATCTGCATAAACTTGTTCTCCCGATAGATCTTTCCTGCTTTTATCCCTACCCTGAAACCGATGACAAGATAAATACAGTTTGGGTTTATCTGAGTCCTGCTGTTTTACTCTCGATTACATTTCTTGTATGGAAGTATTTCAAATCTTCGAAAAATGAAAACGATACGAAAAATACGAAAAGCAATACGATGTTTTTGTTTCGTATTGTTCGTACAAATTCGTTTTGCGAAGATTCGAGGGTTGTTTTATTCGGAACCACATTCTTTCTCATTACGATTATTCTCGTTCTTCAATTGCTTCCCATTGGAGATGCGCTGTATGCCGACCGTTACACGTATATTCCTTCCATCGGATTATTTTTTATTGCTGCGTTTTATTTTTCAAAGCATCAAAGGGGGCAAAAACTTTTTATGTTTCCTGCGGCTGCCTATTTGCTATTCCTGTGCTATCTCACATTTCAACGCACAAAAGTATGGCACGACAGTATTACACTTTACACCAACGCTATTGATAACGGCTACAAAGCTGCCATCATTTATAACAATCGTGGTGCAGTTCTATCCGATTCTAGCAAAAATGAAGAAGCGCTGAAAGATTTTACTTCACTGGTAAAATTAAAACCACATTATCCTAATGGTTGGCGCAATAAAGGATTGATACAGGTACGACTTGGACTAAATGAAGAGGCCATTAAATCTTTCACCGAAGAGATAAAATATTATCCTGCCGATACAAAGAATTATTTGAGCAGAGGGACTTTGCTTGTTCAGAAAAATGATTTTGAAGGTGCCTTAAAAGATTTTTCAAAAATGATAGAACTGGAGCCAAACAACGGAGAAGGGTATTATGCGCGCTCGGAAGCATTTGGCAAAAGCAACAGATTAAACGAGGCGTTGTTTGATATAAACAAAGCAATTGAATTTTCTCCGAATAACGGACAGGCGTATAACAATCGCGGAATTATTTACAGCATGTCCGGAAAATTTCAGGAGGCAGTGAATGATTTTACAAAATCGCTTGAGCTGAAACCCGATAATAAAGGTGCTTATACCAATCGTGCGTTGGCGTATAAAGGAATGGGAAAATATGCTGAAGCACTTCAGGATATGCTGACTGCAAAAGAAAAGGGAGTTGCTGTGGATGACAATATGATCAATGAATTGAAACGATAATCGGAGAATTAGTGTTATCCCACCATCGCAAAGTTCAATTGCTTCTTCATCATGTCTGCACTTTTTACTTCCACTCTCACTTTGTCGCCCAGCGAAAGTTTGCGTTTGGTTCTTCTTCCTACAAGGCAGTAATTTTTTTCGTCAATAAAATACTGATCATCGCGCAGGTCTTTGATGCGCACCAATCCTTCGCATCGGTTGTCAATGAGCTCTACAAAAATTCCCCATTCAGTCACACCCGAGATCATTCCTTCAAACTCTTCGCCAATTCTGCTGTTCATGTACTGAACCTGTTTGTACTTGGTGGAGGAACGTTCTGCATCCGCTGCTAATTTTTCGCGGGTAGAAGAATGCTTACAGGCCCCCTCTAAATCTTCCCCTACAGAGGACACTTGCTTCCTGCTTCCCTCTCCCCTAGGAGAGGGGTTGGGGGTGAGACGCTGTGCTAACAACCGATGTACCATTACATCGGGATATCTCCGAATAGGCGAAGTGAAATGGGTGTAATGTTTGAACCCAAGTCCGTAATGTCCTATATTTTTTGATGTGTAAATTGCTTTTGCCATGGTGCGGATCGCAAGCATCTCGATCATGTTTGATTCAGGTTTTCCTGTGCAATCCTTCAGTGTTTTGTTCATCGTTTCCGCAATGGTGATTTCATTCTTCAGATTTATTTTGTATCCGAAACGCGCTGCGATATCGGCAAATGCTTTTAGTTTTTCTCCATCGGGTTTATCATGAACACGATAAACGAACGGGGCTGTTATTTCCCCCTTGGAAGGGGGTGAAGGGGGATGTGTTTGCGATTTGGGATGTGGCGAACAGAATTCGGCCACACATTTATTTGCCAACAGCATAAAATCTTCGATAAGAAGATTCGCATCTTTCATTCGTTTAAAAAATACGCCTGTAGGATTTCCGTTCTCATCCAGATGAAATTTTACTTCCAGCTTATCAAATGCGATGCTTCCTTTTTTGAACCGTTCTGCGCGAAGTTTTTTCGCAAGAATATTCAGCAAAAGAATTTCATCGTTAAAATCTCCCTTGCCTGTTTCAATTACATTTTGTGCTTCTTCGTAAGTAAAACGTCTGTTGGAATTAATAACTGTTCTTCCAAACCAGCGGCTATGAACTTGCGCATTGTCATCCATTTCAAACACTGCTGAGAAACAAAGTTTCTCTTCGTGTGGGCGAAGCGAGCAAAGTCCGTTGGAAAGATTTTCCGGAAGCATGGGAACTACACGGTCAACTAAGTAAACCGAAGTAGCACGCGCATAAGCTTCTTTATCGAGTGGAGTATTTTCTTTCACATAATGAGATACATCGGCAATATGCACGCCAATTTCCCATAATCCGTTTTTCAGCTTCTGAACAGAAATGGCATCGTCAAAATCTTTTGCGTCAACCGGATCAATGGTGAATGTGGTGATGTCACGGAAATCTCTTCGTTTGGAAATCTCTTCTTTGGTTATTTCAATCGGAATATGATCGGCAGCTCTTTCAACTTCTGTTGGAAATTTATATGGCAAGCCGAACTCTTCGAGGATGGCGTGCATTTCGGTATCGTTGCTTCCTGATTTTCCGAGTACACGCAAAATTTCTCCCTGAGGATTTTTTCTGCCGGGATTCCAGCCGGTGATTTTTCCAACGGCTTTTATTCCGTGTGTTGCACCATTGATCTTATCCAGAGGAATATGAAGATCAAAAGATATCTTGTGGCTATCCGGAACAAGAAATGCATAGTCTTTCGACAATTGTACCGTACCGACAAATTCTGTTTTCGCACGCTGGATTATTTCTTCAATAACTCCCTCGGGCTTTCTTCCTTTTTTGTTTTGGATAAGGCGAACTTTAACTTTGTCCTTATCCATGACATTCATGGCGTTTCTTTCTGTAATATAAATATCCTGGTCGGATCCTTCCACAACTACATAAGCCGCACCGGTCGCTGTCGTGTCGGCAATTCCGGTTACGTACTGAGCAGACGAGGAAGTTTTCCGTTGGTGATTATCACCAATAGTGTAGCTTCCCCTGCCAATTTCTTTAATATTTTTTTTATTCGCAAGATCCCGTAAAATAAAATTTACGAGCATTTTCTGCGACTGGTCGTTTATTCCGAGCCGTATGGAGATCTGTTTATAATGGAGTGGCTTAACGGAATCTTGTAATACTTGGAGAACTTCTTCTAAAAGGCGCGGATTCTGTGATTCTGATTTTTTTTTACTTCCTGAACGAGACATGAATTTAATTTAAGGTTGGAATCAATCGTCTATATAAAATGGCAATTATTTTTGTGCCAATGACGATTAACTGTTTTGAATAATTAGGGTGAAGATACGAAAACTTGCCATACGGCAGTCAGGATGCTCAGGTTTTACGCATTATAATTTAATAGTGTTTTCAAGTATGCAGTATCGTAGTTGGCTCTTAGTTTTTTATGGGTCATTGAGAGTTTGGATTCTATTTCTTGGTTTAACAGATTGATTGCAATTTTATTTGTGAGTGCA